>CAYUJM010000004.1:0-69771 GCA_964445025.1 uncultured Occallatibacter sp.
CTTCAACTTAGCCCAGTTTTCACCCACAGGATATAACTACTAAGGAACTGCTCTAAAGCCCGCGTTTCTATTGGCTGGATGACGAACGGGCTGAACCGGCTGCGGGAAAAACTCGCGATTTTGGGCAGGACTGCAAGAAACGCCTTTCCGGGGCTGAAGCCCGCGTTGACTCCGCGCGCTTTATGCGGGGGTTGAATCCCCCGCCTCCCTCCGTTTCGAGTTTTTCCGCAAGCTGTAAAGCCCCGCACCCTGCAATAAAGCCGATACCTTTCGACAGAGCCCGTAGCCTGCAATCAAGCCGACAGCCTTCAATCTGCCCCTCGACCTTCTTCCATGCATGGCTGGCGAAAGTGGTATGATTCTCCGGTTCAAGAGCCAAGGGAGTGACCATGCATATCAAGCACAGCCTGGTTGTAACGATCTTTGTCCTCGTATTCGCAGCAGGAATTTGCCAGTCGCAGCAAAGCTTATCGCCAAAATGGGAAGAGCTGACCGGGCCTGACTTCATTCAGGCCATTCACCAGTCGCAGGGGGTTTGCGTCCTGCCGTTCGGCATCATCGAAAAGCACGGTCCGCACCTGCCGCTGGGCACGGACTTGCTGGATGTGCGGTTCGCGGTGATGAACGCCGTGAAGCAGGAGTACGCGGTGGTGTTTCCTGAATACTACTTCGGACAGATCTTTGAGGCGCAGCAACAGCCGGGAACCGTGGCCTACAGCCTGACGACGCAATTGACGCTGCTGCAGGAGACGGTGAAGGAGATGGCGCGTAACGGCTGCAAGAAGGTGGTCATTGTGAATGGCCACGGCGGAAACGAGAGCCTGTTGCCGCTGTTTGCGCAGGCGCAGCTGGCCAGCCCGCGCGACCATGTGGTGTATGTCTTCGGGCTGCCCAACACAAACGTGCAGGGACGGCCGGCGAAGAAGACCAAGGTGGATATGCACGCCGGCGAAACGGAGACATCGCTGATGCTGATAGCGCGGCCGGATCTGGTGCACATGGATCGGGCCACGGAGGAGTCGGGCGCGGATCAGAAGCGATTGTCGGCGCTTCCGGGCTCGGTGTATACGGGCATCTGGTGGTATGCGCGTTTTCCCAATCACTATTCGGGCGAAGGCGCGGCGGGGAACAAGGAACTCGGGGAGTTCGATCAGAAGGAGTGGTCGCACCAGATTGCGGAGGCGATCAAGGCCATCAAGGCGGATAACGAAAGCCTCAAACTGCAGAACCAGTTCTTTGAAGATGCGCAGCATCCGCTGGACACGAAGCAGTAGGCGCCCGCGCTGCGGAGGCCGGCGCTTGCGCGCATGGAGACTCGCCGGTGCTGACGAATGAATGCGATTGAGTTGTGGTTTCCCATCCTTTTCGCAGAGGCCGCGAAAAGGATGGGGCACGGGGCATTGCATCCAACTGCAGCTTACTCGGGTTTGGGCTGGCCGAGGGCGCTGTCCTGTTTGGCGAGCCTGACGCGGGCGGTTTCAAGCTTGCGCTGCACCTTGGCCACTTCGCCGGGCTCGATGTCAGCGGGGGACGACTTGGCGAATGCGGCGATCGAGAGCTCCCACTGCGCGGCAGCGAGACGGATGCGGCCGGTCTTCTCGTAGAGTTCCCCGAGATGATCGTGTACGGTTGGGTCGGTCTGGTCCCGTTCCACGGCCTGGCGCAGGTTCTCCTCGGCCTCTTCGTATTGCCCGAGCTTGAAATAGGCCCAGCCCAGCGAATCGAGGTAGGCGCCATTCATGGGATCCAGGTCAACTGCCTTGCGGATGAGTTTGAGCGCCTCAGACAGGCGGACGCCCTTATCGGCCAGCATGTAGCCAAGGTAGTTGAGGGTCATGGCGCTGTTGGGGTCCAGATCGAGTGCCTGACGGAAGAACTGCTCGGCAGGCTCCAGGTGCTTTTGCCGCTCGGACAGCGCGCCCTTGAGGAAGAGCAGGTAGGCCTTGTCTTCTTTCTTGGTGGAGAGCGGAGTGGCCTTGGCGTAGGCGTCTTCGGCTTCCTTCCAGCGGCGCATTTCGGTATAGAACTGGCCCAGCTTCAGCCAGACGAGGCGGTCTCGTTCCGAGTTTTCGAGCGGGCCTTTGCTCAGGGTAAGCCCGGAATTGTCGAGCAGGGCCTTGACCATGGCGAGGGCATCTTCGCTCTTGCCCTGCTCTACCAGAGCGCCAGCCAGCATCATCTTCAAATCGAGGTCCTTGGGGTTGGCGTCGACGGCCTTCTTGGCAACCTCGGTGGCGCGATCGAACAACTTGGCTTCGCCCAGAACCTCTATCTGGCCCTCATAGCCGCGCACGGCAGTGTCGCCGCCCATATCGATCATTTTCTGGTAGGTGGCAACCGCCAGATCAGTCTTGCTCTCTTCGTGATAGACCGCTCCCAGGCGCTCCAGGAAGAAGCCGCGATTATTCTTCTCTTCGTTGGTGTAGGCGCCGTTGGCGTGCGAGGTCAGGTCGACCATGTCCTGATAGGTTTTGGCGGCCTCGTCGAAGCGGCCCAGAACATCCAGCACAAGAGCTTCGTTGTATCCGGCTTCGAGTGAGTTGGGGTCCTGCTTGCGCGCCTTGCGGATGGTGGCAAGGGCATCTTCGTATTTGCCCTGGCGGCGCTGAATTTCGCCGATGTGGACGAGCGCTTCCGTATCCTCGGGATCGGCTTCGGCCAACTGCTTGAACTGCTTAAGCGCCTCGTCGAGCTGGTTGTCGGCAAGCAGGGCCTGGCCGAGCGCGTCCAGGGTGTGCGCGTCTCCTGGATCCATGTCGGAAGCCCGCTGGTAGGCGGCAATGGCATCCTTGGTCTGCTTCAACTGGTCGTAGGCTGCGCCCAGGGCGACCTCCATCTTGGGGCTGCGGTCGCTGACCGGGACGGCCTCAATGACCTTGGCGGCATGAGCGACGTCGCCGCTCTCGGCGTAGAGGCGCGCCAGGTTGAGGATCACCTCTTCCGAGTCCGGCTCGATGGCCTGGGCGGTCTTGAACTGCTCCTCGGCCTTCTTGGGGTCGTGCTTGACGGTGTAAAGCTGGCCCAGAACCATGCGGTCTTCCACGTCCTTGGGCTGCAGCGCGACAATCTTTTCAAACTCGGCGATGGCCAGGTCAAGTGCGTTGCCGGAGGGCGAGGTGGAGGAGACGGCATTCGATGCGTCGCTGAGCTGGCGCAGATAGATGCGCCCCAGCAGCTTGTGCGCGTCGATGTCGTCGGGCGAGCTTTTGAGCAAGCCGCGGGCGGTCACTTCGGCGTCGTGCACGTGGCCGGTGCGGAAGTAGAGATCGGCCAGCCCATCGTTCAGTTGCGGCGAATTGGGGTCGGCATTGAGCGCGTACTTGTACTCGTCGACGGCCAGGCGGGCGGCATCGGTATTGCCATTCTCGAGGGCCTCATCCTCATAAATATTTGCCAGCGCCAGGTGATAGTAGGCCACAGAGCGGCTGGGCTGCGTGGCGGAGGAATCGGCAGCAGTATTTGCCGGAGCGGCGGCGGGCAGGGCAGGCTTGACGGGGGTGGTCTGGGCGCGGGAAGGGAGAGCCGGCAACAGAACAAGCGATGCGGCGGCAAAGGAAAGCCAATTGGGCAATGCAGCGAGTTTTGTTTTCATCATTCTGGAGATTCCCAGCCTATCCAGCATGCCGAACGGGAACCAAGCCGCATCGGAGGGCCAACAGGCATTCCAGGCAGCCGGTTTCGTCGACTCTGCCTACTGTAGAGACGATTTTACCTGTCATTGGTCGCAAAGAGGCGGCGGAATGCGGGATTTTCTGCGTTTGGCGCGGAGACAGGGATACGGTTGGGCACGGTTCCGGCAGATGTAGAGGGCTAGAATCGGCTATTTCCCAGCCAGAGGATTGGCGCGTAGATCGGCAGCCATCTTGCGGGTTTCAGAGGTCGCCTTGAGCCAGTCCATGAGCAGGGAGGTTACATCCACGGTGGCGGCTTTCGGGTCGACGGTAGCGGAATCGACGATGGCGGACAGCTTCATCCTGGTGGTCAGATCCTTGAATTCAGGCCGCATGACCGCAAGGATATTGTCGATGGGAGCTTTTCCGGCAAGCTGTTGCATGGCCTTTTCCTGGCTCTCCCCTCCGTATTTCTCCAGTTCCCTGGCCCTGGCTGTGTCGTTGGCGGCTTTCACCGTCTCCAGCTCGAACCGCCGGTCGGCGAGAATGGCTTCCCACAGAGGCGAGCGGTAGAAGGCGAGCACGATCGAGGAGCGGTCAAAGGTGCCGACGACCGGAGCGGGCTGCGCGGCTGCGGCCTGAGCTCTGACGGCAGGCGGCAGGGAGGCCAGCGTGAGAGCGGACAGCATAAACGCGATCGAGACGGCGGTTCTTTTCATGACGAACCCTCCTCAACACACGCGGACTTGCACGCAGTGCAGCGAGATTGATTTCCCGATTTGCGAAGGAATATAGAACGCGACCGGGAGGCGGAGTGTGCCGATGGTCACCGTCCGGTGTTCATTGGCGGGAGGCAGAGCCGGGTTTCGGCGCATCGGGGAGCCAGCCGTGCTCGCGAAGAGAGCGAAGCTGGCGGTAGAGGACTTCCGCCTGGCGCTCGAGGCGCTCAAGCTGGCGCTCGCCCGGGTGGTTCTGGGACGGGATCGCGGGCTGGAGGGCGGCAATTCCAGGCTCCGGCCAGGGTGTGGACGCCGGCTCAAGGGAAGTCTGTCCTTCCAGCCATGCTAGACGGCGGTCGAGAAGCTCCAGGCGACCCTGTACGGTCAAGGAAGCCTTCCAGTCCAAGTCGCCATCGATGGCAGCGAGGGTGGTGACGGATTGCGCAAAACGGCGCAGGTAGGTGACAAAGGCAGCGACAAACCGAGCGAAGGGCAGGCGGCGCGGCCAGGATTCGGCGAGGAGACGTTCCAAGGACTCCTCCGTGTCGTTGTGGGCAAGACCGGCGGCGCGGCGGGCGTTGGCCAGCAGGCGCCCAGAGCCGGAACCGGGCCGGGAACGGGTTCGCCAGCTTTCGGCGAGCTGGGCCAGGTAGCGCCGGTCAGCGGCGAGCGAGGCGCGCAGGAACTGCGGTGCGCGGTCGCGCTCGTAGATGGGGAAGAGGAAAGCCATGGCGAGCAACGAGATGAGGGCGCCGGCGATGGTGTTGCCGGTGCGGATGAGGGCGAGTTGCCAGTCTCCTGAATAGGGGAGCCAGGCGAGGACAAACGTGGGCGTAAGAAAGAAGGCAAAGGCGGCGTAGCTGACGGGCAGGATGGCCAGCGCGAGGAGGGCAACGGGAAAGAGCGCGGCCGCGGTGGCGAGTTGAGAGTGAAGGGCGACGGCCATCAGGGCGGCGAGAATGCCGCCGGCGACCGTGCCGCCGATGCGCTCAAGGCTGCGGCGCATAGTGCCCGAAACATGCGGCTGGAGAACGATGAGCGAGGTCATCAGCAGCCAGTAGCCGTGATTGATGTGCAACAGGAGGACGATGGCTACATCGAGTCCGCAGACCAGCGCGACGCGGACGGCGTGGCGGAGGATGAGGGAGCGCGTGCTGAAGTTGGCGGCAAGCTGTTCGAATACGCGCGTGGGGTACCAGCTTCGGCGGAGTTCAGCCAGGCGGGCGTAGACGTGGCCGAAATGTCCGGTTGAGTCTGCGATCGAGCGCCCGAGAGATCCGGGGGCGCGAGGCACCCGCTTGAAGGCAGGCCTCTTGCCAAGGCGAAGCAGCGCGGCGCTTTCGATGGGAGTTTCAAGCAGGGAAGCAGCCTCAACGACCTGGGCGATCAGGAAGCTCGTGGCGGCGTCGGCCTGGTCGAGGCAGGTTTGGAGATAGTGCGGGAGGCGCTGGATCTTCATGCGCATGGACTGGGCGGCAACCGCGGACTGGCCGCGGCGGACGAGCAGGTTGGCGACAAAGATCTCGGCGGCGCGCAGATCGGCCAGACTGGAGAGACCGCGATCGAAGCAGACCGCCGCGCCAGAGCCGGCCTGGGCTTCGAGATGCTCGGCCAGCGCGATGGTGCGGGCGGTGAGCAGGTCGGCGTGCTCAAGCAGGACGACGAGGTGGTGACCCTGGAACGTCTCCGATTGGCGTCGCGCGCGGATGGAGGCGACGGCCTGCCAGCCCTGTTCGATGGCGCGGCGGAGGCGGTATTGGTGGTGGCGGGCGAGGCGATGCCAGAGGGCTGGGGTCTGGCGGATGCGGGCGGACGACGTTTGAGGTTCATGGTTTCCCAACTTTTCCGCAGCAGGAAGCGGAAAAGATGGGGCACGGGGTTCCTGTGCCGAGCCCGCATTTTGACTTTGGCGAGCGGCGAGCTCGGTGATGGAGCCAAGGAAGGATGCAAGCTCCTCATAACATGCGGCGATGGAGGCACGGGCGGGGCGATATGCGTCCAGCGGCCACAGCAGCAGCGACAGCAGCGCCGCCCACGCGCCGCCGGCAAGCAGGAGCAGGGCGTAGTTCAGTGCCACATGCCAGTTGGGGGTGGGCGCGCCGATGCCACAGATGAAGATGACCTGGACCAAAGGGCCGGCCGAGGTAAACGGCTGGCCGAGAACGGCGAGGTAGCTCCACAGGAAGCAAAAGAGGACGGTGACCGGAATCGCCCAGTGGAGACTGGAGGCGGAGAGCGAGCCGACGAAGAGCCCGGACGCGCCGCCCAGCGTGAGGGTGGCGAGCGAGGACAGGCGGCTGCGGTAGGGCCC
Organism: uncultured Occallatibacter sp.; assembly: GCA_964445025.1. Taxonomy (GTDB): domain Bacteria; phylum Acidobacteriota; class Terriglobia; order Terriglobales; family Acidobacteriaceae; genus Telmatobacter. Next base: position 6,642 of record CAYUJM010000004.1, read on the forward strand.
GCCGGTGTCGGAAAGGATGGCCTCAAAACCGCCCAGCCCGGCCCAGCCGAGGTTGGGAATTCCAGCCAGGTCACCGAGGACGAGCGGGGCGCAGAGAGCGACGGCGGCGCGAAGGCCGCGGAACCAGTCCATCTGGCGGGCGAGCGCGATGGATTGGGAGCGCATTCGCGACCAGATTTGGCCGATGAGCTTCATAGACCTCTTCAATGCTCGGGCGACTCAATGCCGGAAGTGGCGGATGCCGGTGAAGACCATAGCCAGGCCGAGGCGGTCTGCGGCGTCGATTACGTCCTGATCCTTGACGCTTCCGCCGGGCTGGATGACCGCGGTTGCGCCGGCCTGAGCTACGGCCTCAAGGCCGTCTGGGAAGGGAAAGAACGCGTCGGAGGCTGCGACGCAGCCCTGCAACGGCAGAATGGCTTTCATGGCGCCGAAGCGGGCGGCGTCTACGCGGCTCATCTGGCCGGCGCCGATGCCGATGGTCTGGCCGTCGCGTGCGTAGACGATGGCGTTGGACTTTACATGTTTGCAAACGCGCCAGGCGAAGAGCAGGCTGCGCATCTCTTCGGGTGTGGGCGGACGCCAGGTGACGACCTTCAGTTCAGACTCCTCGATGCGGCCGGTGTCGGCGTCCTGCAATAACAATCCGCCGGAGACGTTTTTGACGACCGTCCGGGCAGGCGCAGTCTTGACTTCGACGAGGCGGAGATTTTTCTTGGCGGCGAAGCGCTCGCGGGCTTCAGGTGTGAACGCGGGCGCGGCAATGGCTTCGACGAAGAGCTTGGCGATTTCGGCCGCGGCGTCAGCGTCTACGGTGCGGTTGATTCCAATGACGCCGCCAAAGGCGGAGACGGGATCGGCAGCCAGGGCCTTCTGATAGGCCTCAAGGACAGTTGTGCCGGTTGCCGCGCCGCAGGGGTTGGTGTGCTTGACGATGATGACGGCGGGCTCTTGAAATTCCTGGACGAGCTCCCAGCAGGCGTCGAGATCGACGAGGTTGTTGTAGCTGAGTTCCTTTCCCTGCAGTTGCACGGAGCCGGCGACGCCGAGGCCGGAGCCATCCGAGTAGAGAGCAGCGCGCTGGTGGGGGTTTTCGCCGTAGCGGAGGGACTGGGCGAGCGGGAGGTTGATGCGGAGGGTGGCGGGCATCTGCGGTGCGGCAGACGCCTTCGGCGCGGCTTGGTCAGGTGATGGGGCATCCACGATCTCGTCCAGCGTATTGGCGATCGCTGAGTCGTACGCGGCGGTGGTGGCGAAGGCCTGCTTGGCGAGGCGCCAGCGGGTTGCGCGGCTCAATGCGGCGCCGTTGGCGCTTTTCATCTCCTGGATGAGGGCGGGATAGTCGGAGACGCGGGTGACGATGGCCACGTCTTCAAAGTTCTTGGCGGCGGAGCGGACCATGGAGGGACCGCCGATGTCAATGTTCTCGATGAGATGGCCGAAGGGGACGCCGGGCTGCGCGGCGGTCTTCTCGAAGGCGTACAAGTTCACGACGACCATGTCGATAGGCTGGATGCCGTGGGCGGCGACAGCGGCTTCGTGCTCGGCGTTGCCCCGAATATAGAGCAGGCCGCCGTGGACGCGAGGGTGGAGGGTCTTGACGCGGCCATTGAGCATTTCGGGGAAGCCGGTTAACTCGCCAATATCCTTGACCAAAAGACCCGCCGCACGCAGTGCCGCGGCAGTTCCACCGGTTGAGATGAGCTCGACACCAAAACTGGCCAACGCCTGGGCAAACTCCACCAGGCCAGTCTTATCGGTAACGCTTAAGAGTGCTCTACGAATGGGTTTTGCGGAAGCTTGAAATTCGGTCACGATTTCCCCCTCTTTTTGCTGAATGGCGGCGCGCAATGCGGTATGCGTTCTCGCGCGACGCGACGGCCAAACTCCAGAGTAAATCCAACCATAGGGTGGAGAGTGTGATTCCTGAGAGGGTTGGAGCGCGAGGCTCCGAGGGCTGTGATGAGCGATGCTACAGAGTTCGAGTAAATGCTTTAGAGTTAGTTTATGGGAAGTTCCTCGCCAATGCCGGAACCGGAGTTTCTACCTCCGGGCCCCGCAGCGCCTCCGCCGCCGCAAGCGGTGCGGAAGCCGCGGCCGTCGTGGGCGACCGCACCGGCGACGTATTTGCTGGTGGGGATCAACTGCGCCGTGTTTGTGGCCATGGTGGCGGGCGGGGTGAGCATCGGCACTCCCACAACCGATCAGTTGATGCACTGGGGCGCGAATAACGCGGGGTCGGTGCTGATTAACGGCGACTGGTGGCGGATTGTCACCGCCATGTTTGTGCACGTGGGGATTCTGCACCTGGCCACGAATATGTGGTGCTTGTGGAACCTAGGGCTGCTGGCCGAGCCGCTGATGGGATCGGTAGGCGTGCTGGCGGTGTACATTTTGACCGGCGCGGCGGGAAATCTGCTCTCCACGGATATCAACTGGCTTTTTCCTATCCGCGATGGAGCCGGTGGGGTGTTCTTCCCTGCCGGGGCTGGAGCGTCGGGAGCAGTTTTCGGGATTGCCGGTGCGCTGATTGTGCTATTGAAGTCGAGCCGGTTGCCGGTGCCGCCATTGGAATTGAAGAAACTGCGCAAGTCGGTCATCTACTTTGCCGCGCTGAACCTAGTGCTTGGCCTATCGATCAGCGGCGGCAACATGCTGATCCATTCCGGGCTGAACATCGACAATATGGCCCACCTGGGCGGTTTCGCCTGCGGATTGCTGTTTGCGGCTCCCATGGTTCCAAGGCTCGGTTCGCCGCGCAAGGTCTTCGAGGGGCGGCTGCGGGTTGCCATCGGCATGGTGGTGGGCGTGCTCGTGCTGTTCGCTTTCTACATCGACCATGTGACGCCTCCGGCGGGGCTGATCAAGTTTCTGAACAGCTGATCCGCCCAGGGTGTGCCAGAATATCTCCGTACGCTGAACGTCTCATTCCACCCCATGGAGGAAGACCTGTGAAGCGCCGCGAATTCATTAAACGGGCTGGGCTCACGGCCGCAGCCGTTGCATCCACAAATCAACTGAGGGTGTCGGCAAAAACGCCGGCCAACCCGATTGCCAGGCGCACGCTGGGCAAGACGGGCGAACAACTGTCCATCATCGGCTTTGGCGGCATTGTTGTGATGAACGAAGAGACCGGCGCGGCTGCGAACATCGTGGCCGAGGCGGTGGATCGGGGCATCAACTACTTCGATGTGGCGCCCAGCTACGGCAATGCGCAGGAACGGCTGGGGCCGGCGCTGGCTCCCTACAGGAAGAATTGCTTTCTGGCCTGCAAGACCGAGGGCCGCATGAAGGACGACTCGCGAGCGCAGCTTGAAGAGTCGCTACGCCTGCTGAAAACCGATCATGTAGACCTTTACCAGTTCCACGCGCTGACCAAGATGACGGACCTGGACAAGGTGCTGGGGCCGGGCGGGGCGATGGAGACGATGGAGGCGGCAAAGAAAGAAGGGAAGATCCGCTACATCGGGTTCTCGGTGCATTCGGCGGAGACGGCGCTGGCGGCCATGGACCGTTACAACTTCGACACGGTGCTTTTCCCGGTGAACTGGGTGCTGTTTACGCAGGCTGGATTCGGGCCGCAGATTCTGAAGCGGGCGCAGGAGAAGCAGATGGGGATCCTGGCTCTGAAGGGGATGGCCAAGACGGTGTGGGCAGCAGACCAGCAGAAGAACCATCCGCAGCCGAAGTGCTGGTATCAGCCGGCGGCATTTCCGGACGAAGCGTCGCTGGGATTGCGCTGGACGCTGGGGCACCCGATCACGGCGGCGATTCCGCCCGGAGACGAGCGGTACTTCCAGCTGGCGATGGATGTGGCGCAGAGCTACAAGCCGCTGGAACTGCACGAAGAGCAGGCCCTGTTGAGCGGCGGGCATGGCGTGGAGCCCATCTTTCACTTGGGAAACGACGTCTAGAGATGCGGCGCTAGCGGATGGCGGTGGCCGCAAACTTCTTGACCATGGCCAGCAGCAGCTTGCGGTCGCTCTCGTTCAGGTTCGACGAATAGCGGCGGATTTGGGTTAGAAAGCGGAGCTCGTCATCGGTGAGCTTATGAGAGTTGAACTGGTGGCCGAAGGTGTCGTCGGCGAAGAACTGGGCGATGGGCAGATCGAGGGCCAGCGCGATCTTTGAAAGTGTGTCCAGCGAGGGGACGGTATGACCGTTTTCCACGCGCGAGAGGTAGCAGCGCAGGAGACCGGTCTTCTTTTCGATATCTCCCTGGGACAGGCCCTTCTGCAGACGATGAGCGCGAATCGTAGTGCCGATCTTCATGGGGGACTGAATCCTGTCTGCTGCCGTCGCGAGGGTTACTTGCATGGCAGCAATCAAATGATTATTGGCTTAATAGTTAACATGCGCGGAATGGAATTGCAACTACAAATATGTGCAATTTGTGCACTGGAGTCATCTGGGTACTGGGGATTGCGAGGGTGCGCCAGGAGCGCGGGAGAGCCTCGGTGCTAGAGGGGCTTCCTAAGCCAGGCCAGTCCTTCCACCGGATTGTCGTTGTAGGGGGCGCAAGGCTCGAAACCGAGTTCGAGATAGAGCCGGTGGGCGGCGGCCATGGACGCCGGCGCGGTATCGAGATAGACGGCCGTGCACTGCGCGGCGGCGGCTCGGTCCAGGACTGCCTGGGTGAGTGCGCGGCCGAGTGCAAGCCCCCGTGCGGCGGGGCGGACCCAGAGGCGCTTGAGTTCCCATGCGTGAGGGGAGACAGTGGATGGAAGTGTGCGCCACGCAACAAACCCGGCGGGCTCGACTTCAACGCGGGCAATGAGGCAACCGCCGCCTTGTTCGAGGTAGCTCTGCGGCAGGAGCGTAGCCTCTCGCTCGAGGGATCCGAAGCAGAAGCGGGCTGCTCCGGGCTGGGCAATAACAAACCGCCCGTATTCAAGCAAAAGCTCGCGCGCCTGGACGAGTGTTTCTTCTGCTGAAGCGACCGAAAGCTCCTGCAGTGTGATGGACCGGGATGAAGTTTCGCGCGTGTCCATACTCGATTTTACGATGTCCGAGGCTACGATATTCAGGTTTACGATGGGCTCGGTGTTTACGAAGGCCTTGCGGGGACCTGAGATCGTAAACCTTCGTTGCGCGAGGAACGTCTGACTGAGTACGAGAAGGAAATGCCTGGGAGCGCAGATGCGACGAGCGGCCACGGTTGCAGTAGCGTTGGGGATGGTTGTGGCCGGAAGCTTTGCGGCGTGGGGGCAGACGGCTGCACCTGCACAAGCTGCGGCTGAACCGCCGAACAGCCTGGCGCCTGCTCGCGCCTCTGCGGCTCCTGCATCGGCCTCGCTCGGTCAGACAGTGACGGGCGGAAAGCTGCACGGGGTTGTCATGAGCGGGAAGATCCCGCTGCCGGGCGTGACCGTTACGGCGCAAAACACGCTGACCGGCAAGCGCTACTCCACCACAACCGACATCGGCGGCGCATGGTCGCTGACCATTCCACAGAACGGGCGGTATGTGATACGCACGCAGTTTGCCGCCTTTGCCGCGGGATCGCAGGAAGCGCTGCTGAATGCCACCAGCCACGACCAGGCGGTGAACTTCGACCTGATGCTGGCTTCGCGCGCGCAGGAGCAACAGCAGCAACAGGCACGGCAGGGAAGCGGGGATGGGACCGAGCAGGATTCCGCGGCGATGCAAGCGGTGAGGCAGTTGGTGGGAAATGGCGCGCAAACGCTGAGCCTGGTGAACGCGCTGTCGGCCGATACCGAGACCCAGGCGGGATCGAACGGAGCCGGTGGAGCGACAGGCGCGGCTCTGCCTTCGATTGCGAGCAGCTCAGATTTTGGCGGGGATTCGGTGGCCATCAGCGGGCAGTCTGGGCAGGTGAGCCCGTTGGCCGGCTTGGATATGGATCGCATTCGCGATGCCATGGAGACGGCGCGCTCACAGGGACTTTTGCCGGGCGGACAGGGCGGCGGCCTGTTTGGCGGCGGAGGATTTGGCGGGGGTGGTGGATTTGGTGGTGGCGGATTTGGCGGCGGCGGATTTGGCGGCGGCGGACGCGGCAACTTTCGGGGATTCAATCCCGGCCAGCCGCATGGGGCAATCTTTTGGAACGGGACCAATTCGGCGCTGAACGCGGAGCCGTTTTCGCTGCAGGGGCAGACACAGGAGCAGCCGCCATCGGGCAGCAACCGGTTCGGCATTACGTTCATGAGCGCGCCGTACATTCCGACGCTGACCAAGCCCAGCGGCAAAGACACGCTGTTTCTGACTCTTTCCGGAACCCGCCAATCGAGCCCGCTTGACGAATATGGAACGGTGCCGACAGATGCGGAGCGGGCGGGCGATTTCTCTGCCGCAGGGCTGCCGGCGATTTACGATCCCACGACCTTGCAGCAGTTCACGTCGAAGGGCATGGCCAACGTGATTCCGTCGACGCGCATCGCACCGCAGGCGACAGCGCTGCTCAAGTATTATCCCGAACCGAACCTGACCGGCGGAGCCGCGAACAGCAATTACAACTATCACCTGCTGACGACGGCGCAGACGAATTCGACACAGGCGGGAGTGCGCTACATGCGCAGCCTGGGCAAGAACGCGACGATGGGCGGCTTTGGGCGCGGCGGCGGTGGTGGTGGCGGGGGACGGCGGTCGCAGCAGAACCAGGGGCTGCGGCAGAGCATCAACGTGAATTACAACTGGAGCGATTCGGCATCGGACAGCGTCAACATCTTCCCGCAGCTGGGCGGCAAGAGCTCGTCCGACTCCAACTCAGTTCAGGCCGGATACACGGTGGGCTATCACAAGGTTACGAATATCTTCAACTCGAACTGGAACCGCTCCACCAGCCAGGCGACAAACTTCTTTACCAATGGAGTGGATATTGCGACCCAGATCGGCGTTCTGGGACCGAACGGCACGGCGTTGAACACGAGCCCGCTGGATTATGGATTGCCCGGCGTGACGCTGAGCAACTTTACCGGGCTGAATGAACAGCAGCCGAGTTTCTCACTGTCGCAGACCATCTCGCTCTCAGAGACGCTGAGCTGGATTCACGGCAAGCACAACCTGCGTTTCGGAGGCGACTATCGGCGCGTTCACCGCGACCTTCTGTCCGGCTCCAACGCCACGGGGAGCTTTACCTTCAGCGGGCTGTTTACCGAAGATGCCAATGGAGACGCGACGACAGGCTCATCTTTGGCGGACTTTCTGCTGGGTCTGCCGCAGGAGACTACGATCGACTCGCTTGTGACCAAGGCGTATCTGCGCGATAACGTGACGGATGCTTATGCGCAGGACGACTGGCGGGTGCTGCCGTATCTGACGCTGAACTACGGCCTGCGCTACGAGTTCTTTGCGCCGTACACGGAGAAATACGGACACCTGGCGTTTGTCGACACCAATCCCGGAGCGCGGTTCAGCGGTGAAACGGAAGTTACGGCCGGCGCCACGGGACCGTTCAGCGGAGAGCTGCCGAATTCGCTGGTATTTCCCTTCCGCAAGGCGTTTGCGCCGCGTTTCGGCGTGGCGCTGCGGCTGCCGAAACAGACGGTGCTGCGGGCCGGGTTCGGCATGAATTACACGGTCGGGCAGTATGCGAACTTCGCGACCACGATGGCACAGCAGCCCCCGTTTGCCAACGAGCAAACTAACGAAGTGGCGCTCAGCGCGAACAACAGCGGCCCGCCGCCGTGCGTGCAGACCGGCACTTGCTTCACGCTGGCCAATGGATTTCCTGCGCCGGCTACGACGGGCAATTACGCGATCGAGCCGCACTACCCTCTGCCCTACGTGCAGGCGTGGAACATCGATGTGCAGAAGACGCTGCCCTGGGGCGTGGTGCTGAATGCCGGTTACAACGGATCGAAGGGCAACCATCTGGATATGAGAAGCGCACCGCGCGCCACTCCGAGCAGCCCGGGCACAAATCCATCAAGCTTGGTGTTTACCTTTGACCAGGCGGAGGCCTTCTCGAAGTTCAGCGCGGGCACGCTGCGGGTGAACAAGCGGCTCTCGCAGGGGATTGCGCTGGGCGCCAACTACCAGTATTCGCATTCGATTGACGATGCCGGCGCGGTGAACGGCGCTTCGCAGGCGGTGGCGCAAAACTGGCAGGACCTGCAAGCCGAGGAAGGGAATTCGAGCTTCGATGTGCGGCACAAGGTGAGCGGGACTTATCTCTACGAGCTGCCCTTCGGCAAGGATAAGTTCTGGGTAACTACCGGGGTTGGTTCACATATTCTGGAAGGGTTCTCGGTCTCCGGGAGCTTTACCTTTGCTACCGGGTCTCCAACAGGGTCATGGCTCACGCCAAGTTATTCGGCAGCGGTGTCGAGCATTGCGTGCGGCACGGCCGGCGCCCTGCGACCCAATCGCACGGGAGTTTCTGTAACTGCAGGCGGAGGAACGCTGACTCAGTGGTTTAATCCGGCGGCATTCTCGCTGCCGACCGGCACGCCGGGATATTGCAATGCCTTCGGCGATGCCGCGCGCAACTCGATCCTCGGACCGGGGACCATTCAGAACAACATGGCACTGTCAAAAACGGTGCAGATGGGCGATACGCGCAGCATGGAGATTCGCGCCACGATTAACAACGTGTTCAATACCGTGCAATACGTTAGCGTAGGCACCGTCGAGGATCAGCCCCGGTTCGGCCAGGTAACTTCAGCGGGGGCGATGAGGTCGTTCCAGTTTATGGCCAGGTTCAGGTTTTAGCGGAGTTTGTGGAGTTAGCCGCACTGCGCGCGTGTTAGCGGGGTAGCAAGTTAGCGAGTTAGCTGGGTTTGAGTGGAAGGAATCGGATGAGGGGTTGGGGACAAAGGATCGGGGCGGGGATAGCGGCGCTGACGCTGGCGATGCCGGGCGCGCAGCCGGCGTTTGCGCAGAGCTCCGATCAAGCGTTCGTCGGCCAGGAGCCGGACGGACAGGTTTCGTCCACGCCGCAGGGCGGATTTGTTTTAAAGATGAACGGCGAATTGGTGCTGACCAACGTGGTGGCGCGCGACGCCAAGACCGGCGAAGTGGTGCAGGGACTTAAAGCAAGCGACTTCAGCATCTATGAGAACGGCAAGCAGCAGCACGTAGAAACCTTCGACTTTGAGAGCGTGGACAAGGCTACGCCGCTCAATGAGGCGATGGTGAGCGGGCTGGCCTCAGGCGCGGGCGGCAGCAAGGCAGTGGTGGTGGCCAGGCCGGAGGAACTGCGCAATCATCGGCTGATTGTGATGTTCTTCGACCTGACCTCGATGCAGCCGGAGGATCTGGATCGCAGCGTGCTGGCGGCACAGGAATTCTTGCGCAACAAGATGCAGCCGGCGGACCTGGTGGCGCTGGTTTCGCTGGGCGACACGCTCACCGTGGACCAGGATTTTACCGCAGACAAGAATGCGCTTATTAACGAGGTGGGAGTGTACAACGGCACCGAGGGACAGGGGTTTGCGCAGGGCGCGAACGCGAACTCGAACCAGGCGGAGGACACGACCGGCTACACGCCCGACGAGAGCGAGTACAACGACCTAAACACGGACCGCGAGCTCTATGCTCTGCGAGCGGTTTCAAAGTCGCTGGAGAAGATTACGGAGAAGAAGTCGCTGCTCTATTTTTCCGGAGGGATTTCGCGGGACGGGATCGAGAACCAGGCCTCTCTGCGCGCGGCGATCAATGCGGCGGTGCGGGCCAACCTGGCTATCTATAGCGTGGACACGCGCGGCCTGCAGGCGATATCGCCACTGGGCGACGCATCGACTGGGAGCTTGCGCGGGACCGGAGCCTACAACGGCGGTGCGCTGGGCAACAGCATGCAGGCCAACTTTGCCTCGCAGGAGGTGATGGGTACGCTCAGCACGGACACCGGCGGCAAGGCGTTCTTCGATTCCAACGATTTTGCGCCGGCATTCGCGCAGGTGGAGAAAGACACATCGGCGTATTACGCAATCGGGTTTCGCAGCACGAATCTGTTGCGCGACGGGAAATACCGCAGGCTGACCATTAAGATCAACCGGCCTGGGATCAAGCTCGAATACCGGCCCGGCTATTATGCCCCGGCGGACTTCCAGCATTCGGGACACGAAGACCGCGAGCGCGAACTTGAGGAGCAGTTGGCCAGCGACCTGCCGGCGACCGACATGGCCGTCTATATGGACGCAATGTACTTCCGGCTGGACGAGAACCGCTTCTTTGTGCCGGTTTCGTTGATTGTGCCAGGCTCGCAGATTCCGTTTGTCAAGGGCGGCGACAAGGACAAGGCCACGCTGGACATCATTGGCTCGGTCATTGACGAGGCGAAGCGTCCGATTGGCCATGCACGCGAAACCGTGAAGCTGAATCTCGATCCTTCCGTGCAGGCGCGGCAGAAAAACATCGAATACACGACAAGCTTCAATCTGCCGTCGGGAAAGTATCAGATGAAGTTTGTGGTGCGCGAGAATCAGACGGGCCGTATGGGTTCTTTCGAAGCGGAGATCACGCTGCCGGATATGAAGAAGGCGCCGCTGAAGATGAGCTCGATTCTACTGGCCTCCATGCGGCAGCCGAGCAAAAAGCAAAGCCCGCTGGTACACGACGGAGAGGAATATGTGCCCAACATCAGCCACGTCTTCCGCCAGGACCAGCACTTGTATCTGCTGTATGAGATCTATAGCCCGGCGAAGGCGAAAGCCGCGGCAGACGCGCCCAAGGGAACAAAGCCGGGAATCAACCTGCTGAGCAGTTTGGAGCTGATCCGGGGAGCCGCCAAAGTCTACGAGACGCCCCTAGTACAGGCCCGGGCGATCAACGTGGAGGGCCGCGACGCGGTAGCCATTGAACTGGATATGCCGCTGGCGGGGCTGAAGCCTGGGCCCTATGTGTGCCAGTTGAATGTGATTGACGATGCCGGCGGCAGTTTTGCGTTTCCGCGCTTTGCCGTGCTGGTGCGCGAGCCGTCCGCTACCGCGCCTGGGACTCAGCCGGCCGAAGGAGCTTCTTCATCGGGGAGCGGAAGCGGTTTCGCAGGCGCGAACCCGTAAGGGCAGTGGCGGCAGCCCGAGCCGCAACAGGAGCCGCGTTTGAGGTGATAGGCCGCGGTAAAGACGAGATTCGGCCCCTCCATGTAGTAATCTTCCGGCTCAAGTGGAGTCCGCGATTCTGCGGAATTGGGTTTACGATCCATACTTCTATTTTCTCGCGAACCGGTGCCGATGAGGAGAGCGGCCGGAAGCCGCAGGTAAAATTAAAGGATGACAGTATCCGCTGAAGATCGCGCGCGGCGCATCAAAATCATTCTCTTCGACGTGGACGGAGTGCTGACGGACGGGACGATCTGGATCTATCCCATGCCCGTGGCGCTGCCGGACGGCACCATCGGCACCAAGATGGTGGAGGCCAAGGGATATAGCGCGCACGATGGTGCGGGGATGACGCTGGCGCGGCTGGGCGGCATGAAGGTGGGCATCATTACCAAGCGCATCAGCGAGACGGTCGCCCTGCGCGCGCGCGACCTGAAACTGGAGTTCGTCTATCAGGGCTGGGCCTTCAAGATGCAGGCCGTGCGCGAGATCGCGGAGAAGGAAGGCGTGACGCTGGAGGAGATTGCCTTTGTAGGAGACGACGTAGTCGATCTTCCCGCGATGCGGGAGGTCGGCCTCGCCGTGGCCGTGGCCAACGCGCGGGAGCAGGTGAAGGCCGAGGCTCATTACGTGACTCCCAACAAGGGCGGCGAGGGCGCGGGGCGCGATGCCATCGAGTTCATCCTGGCGGCGAAGGGGCTGTTGGAGAAGTGCATCGCGGCATCCATCGACGAGGAAAACCCGCTTCCGCCATCGATGGATATTGGCAAGGGCGGAGATTTGCAGTAATGGCGGCAGAGCGGACTATGGGCATCGAACCAAAACGAGCAGTGGTGCTGTTGAGCGGCGGGTTGGACTCGGCCACCGTGCTTGCCATTGCGCGCAGCGAGGGGTTCGAACTTTATGCGCTGTCGTTCTCCTATGGGCAGCGGCACGTTTGGGAACTGGAAGCCGCAGCAAGGGTCGCGGCGTCGATCGGCGTGGCGAAGCATCGGGTGGCGAAGATTGATCTGAGGATTTTCGGAGGGTCGGCGCTCACGGATGAAATCGCTGTTCCGAAGGGACGATCGACGGACGACATGTCGCATGGAATACCGATTACATATGTGCCCGCGCGCAACACCATCTTTCTCTCGTTTGCGCTGGCGTGGGCCGAGGTGCTGGGGGCGAGCGACATTTTTATCGGCGTGAATGCGCTGGACTATTCCGGCTACCCGGATTGCCGGCCGGAGTTCATTAAGGCATTCGAGAAGATGGCCAACCTGGCGACCAAGGCCGGCGTGGAAGGCCGGCAGTCGCTGAAGATTCACACGCCGCTCATTGCGCTCACGAAGGCGGAGATTATCCGCAAGGGAATTGAGCTGGGAGTGGATTACGGGCTGACCAGCAGTTGCTACGATCCGTCGCCGAGCGGGGAACCGTGCGGTCAGTGCGACTCATGCCTGCTGCGGCGGAAGGGATTCCGCGAGAATGGGATTGAGGATCCGCTGAAGTACCGAGCTTCCAGCTTCTAGCCGCTAGCTGCTAGCTTTTGTGTGCGCTAAGTCGATGGGATGGATTATCGCAAAACGAGCTGGTAGCTAGACGCTAGCAGCTAGAGGCTATTCTTATGAGTTATGCCGTCAAGGAAATCTTCTATACGTTGCAGGGCGAGGGTGCGCAGGCGGGGCGCGCGGCCGTGTTCTGCCGGTTCGCGGGCTGCAATCTCTGGTCGGGACGCGAGGTTGACCGGGCTGCGGCAATTTGCAAGTTCTGCGATACGGATTTCGTCGGCGTGGATGGAACGGGCGGAGGGAAGTTTGAAACTGCGGAGGCTTTGGCTGCGGCTATTGCGCAGAAGTGGCCCCAGGGCTCAGCGCACGGCAGACGATTCGTAGTGTGCACCGGCGGCGAGCCTCTGCTGCAATTGGACCCAAAGTTTATCGCGGCATTACACGCGCACGGCTTTGAAATTGCGGTGGAGACAAATGGCACGATTGCGGCTCCAGAGGGCGTGGATTGGCTGTGCGTGAGTCCCAAGGCTGGAGCGGAACTGGTGCAGCGCAGTGGGGATGAACTGAAGCTGGTATTTCCTCAAACAGGCTTCGACCCGGGCGAGTTTGTATCGCTTGGTTTCAAACATTTCTTCTTGCAGCCCATGGATGGGCCGAGCCGGAGCCTGAATACAGAGCGCGCGGTCGCATATTGCATGCAGCATCCGCAGTGGCGATTGAGTTTGCAGACGCACAAGTTCCTGGGGATTCCATAGACTGAACTTAGTGGAGCTCGGCAGGATACGGTGACAGACTAACCGGGTTTGTATCCGGCTGTAGCAGCCAGACGGTGCGATCCTTGTAATAGCGAATAAGTTCCGAGTTATTGGCGGCATCCATCTCCCGCGCCCAAACGATTTTGGAGTTATCAATGTCGGAGGTGTTATAGACCCACTCATCCAGCGAGCTATGGTCCGGAGAGTAGCGGACGATGAGGAGATGTTTGCCGGGCAGCTGATTCAATTTGTCTTCAATTCGTGCGCGGGCCAAACCGAGTTGCCCAGGGCCATACCAGGTGGAGGCCCAGGCAGCGCTAGGCCAGGGGGCAAGCTGAATATGAAGAGGCGCAGCGCCCAGACGCAAAGCGGCGAGTGCAATGCATGATGCGACGCTAAGCCGCAGCATTGCGGTTCCTACCGGCTGTCCGCCGGGTTTCCACTGGCGCAAATGCCGCATCATCTGCAATCCAATCGCATAGAACGCGGGCGTGACGGCGGCGAAGTAGTGGGGGATGAGCCAGGTTTCTCCCAACACGCCCACGACAACGACGATCACGCAAGCAAGCAGGAAGCGGATTCGCCGATCGAGGAAGACGCGACGCACCATGATGAGTGGGGGTAACAACGCGACTCCGGCAAAGAAAAGCAAGGTGCGGGCCGGCTTGGCGAGCAGTGTCTCCGACAGGAATCCGGATACCGTGTGCAGCCGCCTGGCGTAGCTCAATTCCACACCGACATAGAAGTCGCGGAGGGCCTTGTGCCGGTAGACCGGTTGGGGACGCGGCGATTCCCAAATCCAATAAGGCGCTGCGGCGTAGGAGGCGCGATCCACGCTGTAGGGCAGTGTGAAAGGGGTTCCGAAGGCCCGGTAGTCGTAGTATCCGAGCCAGCAGAGGGCGGCAAAAATAAGTGCGAGCGGCAGCGCGGCGCGGCGAAACAGGAGCGCTGCGGTGGGGCGATTCTTGCCGAAGAGAACCCAGCGCGTGAGAACGAAGCCGACTGGAAGGCAAAGCAAGAGCCCTTCATAGGGGCGGCTGAGGGCTAACACGATGAAGCCAAGAGCCATGAGCAGGCTGTAACGAAGGCGGCTGGTTTTTATGAACCTGGGTAGCGCTCCAAGGACGAGAGCCCCTCCCAGAGCGGCTGTGGAGCCGCCGCCGGAGTAGGTATTAATCCAGTAGCTGAAGAGGCCGATGCGCAGTACCGCGATCAGCCCTCCGAGAAAGGCCCAGCTGGGTGGAAGCCAGGCTTGCAGCATCCAGCAGATTGCGGCGCACATAAGCGCGGTTACACACAGGAGGCCGAACCATGGGTGGCCGAACAGCACTTTGCCGGCGGCAAGGACGAGCCCCTGCGCGGGAAAGTACATCGACATGTAGGTGGGCTGCATGGTGATCTGGATGCTCTCAAAATGCATCCACATCGCGGGAGTGGGGTTGGCGAGCCGGCCCGAGGCGAAGGTGTTGGCGGCGAGCAGAAAGCTGAAATCGTCCTGAACAAAAGGCAATGGGATGGGGCAGAAGGGAAGAATGGCGAGGCGCAAGACAAGAGCAGAGATCCCGACAAGGAAGACCGAAAGCTGCGTTCTTCGCGCAAGGGCGCTGAACCTGCGCTCAACGCGCGCGAACCACGTGTACCCGAACCGCGGCAAAGCAAATGCCACCGCGATGGTGAACGCGGTAAGGCTGGCTTCTATCAGCATCAGCGAAGGGCCAGTTTCCGGAATGGTGGCAAGGGGCGTCAACGGATCGCACGATCGTGAATCTTGTGTTCAAAGTCATTTGCTTCTATTTGCATTCAGGTATCCCCTTTCCATCGTAAGGGGCGGCGTTGTCTTGCGCACGTGTGAATTGCAAGGCTAGACGCCAAGGGGTAACGGGATTCTCTTCATCTGGAGCTTAAGGAAAACTGAGTTGGACGGGAGTGGGCGTTTGCCCTGTGGGCCAGCAACGGCTCAGCGCTTTTATTGCGCCGAAAAATCAAGTGGCAACTCTTCTCCCGCAGTTGAAAGCCCTCAGGCATCTCCCCGCAAAACATGTTCGTGAATCTGTACCCCTCCCTGACCACTTGTTGAATTTTCTCATCCTGCAAGTCGATGGGGCGGTCCGGATGAATGGGATGCGCCTCAACAACCACAAGACTTGGATGCGAGGGCAAGATCTGCTGGAAGTTCCGCTCGGTGGCGTTTCGCGTGCTCCACCACCAGAATGAATTCGGTTGGTTGATGAAGATGTTGTCGTCAAAATATGGCATCAAGCCCACTGAAAAACAGGCATGGCAGCCCGAGTCCGCCGTATAGGTAACCGCAATGGTTGCGCCCTCGCGGAAGAACGGCTGGAGAAACTCGGATGCCGCCAGATCGGGAGAGTAAGCGTGGTAATGGTCGAATTCAAGGGCGTACGCCGACCAGAGAATCTGTAGTGCGGCCATGGCGATCAGGGCGTTGCTTCCCATGGCTTCGCTTCTGGGTGCCAAAGTTCCTCGAGAAGGCCAAGTGATCCAAAGGAGACAAATTGCCAGCGGAAATAATAGACCTGCATGCCAGAAGGCGATATGTACAACCAAGGAGAACAGCGCAAAAAGAAGTAGGGGCAGAAGGTATAATTGCGCGCGCCTTGCTTGAAGACACAGAGCGATCGCAACCCAGAACGGGATGGCTAGACCCCAAGGCCTGCATAACTCCATAAAGTGCAAGGTGACGACAACGATAAGCGGGCCGTTCGATGCTTTGAATCCCTGGTCGTGCGGCGGCCAGACAGTCCACACGGCAAATGCATAGAGGGTTAGAAGGATCGCGAGGCCTTCTATCTGTCTACGCCACGAAAAGCCGGAGCCGGGCATTTTACCCTGCAGGCAACTCACCGCATAGACAACGGCGAAGCCAGCGGAGATCATTGCTGCATGAAGTGCAATGTTGGCCAGCATACCCAGCAGCAGTCCCAGGAGCAGTGGGCTTCTCTTCCAGCAAAAAGCAATCAGGAACAGAAAGATGGGTACGAGCACATAGCTGCGGGCCACAATTGCAAACTGAAAGATCAGGAAGTATGTAAATGGCAGCGTGAGCCGGATGTAACGCGGGAATGGGGACCCGAAGACAAGCAAGGCGGTGGCGGCAACGGAGACAAGTCCGCAAAACCAGTGGAGACCGGTGTAGCTGACGTGAGTGTGAACTAGAACCCACAGCAGGAAATGCCACAGTCCCGGCGATCCCTCGTAACGAATGTAAGTCTTGAACAGTGCAGGCAAAGACAAGCTTCGCGCCAGTTGCCACGCCTGGGCCTCGTCGGCCCACGGTTCGTGGTAAGGGATGGCAAGTGCAACGACTGCCGAGTAAAGGGAGAGGACTGTCCATTCAGGCCAACGAGAACGGAGATCTCTGCGGGGTCGTTCGAGTTCCGTTAAGCTTCTGCGATGATGCATCACTTTTCTTCCACGGGAAACAAACTGTCCGCCGAGAGGCTGCGCCTATTCGTGTCGGGCACGGCTGCGACGGACATCTCTTCGACGGGGCTCCCGGGAGCCTTTGAACTCGTCAGGCGATGGCCAAGGCGTGTGCAGGGGCGCTCAATCCCGTAATAGCTGGCGAGCGCAAACAGGGGCATCGCGATACCGAGTGCCCATGGACTGTGGAAGTCGGTGAAGAACTCCTGCCACAGATAGACGCTGTAAGAGACGGTGCCGATCCAGGCCAGCGGTGCGAAAGAGAACGGGCGCGCGAACCAGGATGCACGGTGCAGTGCAGTGGCGGCGATAAGGAGAGCAATGGAGACGGATTCAAAGAGTGGCGGCAACCAGTGGAACCGTGCTATGCCAAAGAGCAGAGCGCAACATGCGGGGAGGACCCAAAAGCGAGAGCATCGCACAGCCAGAGATCGAACGCGACCATCAGCAAGGAGCATGGCCAGCAGACAACCTACCAGCAGCGCGTCGGCGCGCACCTGGGACTGGTTATCGAGCAGGTTGCGATCATAGTGTGCCCAGAATACCCATCGAAAGGCAGCACACGCGATTGCGCCTGCAGCTGCGATCCATCTGGAGCGGCGCATTCCCGCCAGGAGGAGAATGCATGGCCAAACCAAGTAGAACTGCTCTTCAAGCGAGAGCGACCAGAAGTGGCCGGTAGCCCCACCAGCCCAGGTGCCGACATAGTTGCGATAGAAGAAGACGCAGGCGAGTACGCCGGAGGGGGTGGTGAAGGATTTGCCGATGAGTTTGCTAACGAGGAGCAAAAAGGCAAGATAAACCCATGCGGCGGGCATCAAGCGAAAGAATCGACGCAGATAAAAGCGCTTGGGGTTGATGGGACCTTCGATGAGTTTTGAGGTGATGAGGAACCCGCTCAGCACAAAAAAGATCGTGACGCCGTGCTGGCCGGTTTGTGTCCATGGCCGCATATAGCCGTCAAGGAGCGCGTGCTGAATATGATCAAACAGGACAAGCGCGATGGCGAGGCCACGCCAACCATCGAGAGTGGGGATGCGCTTCATTTGAAATCGTCCTGCATCTGCCCAGAAATTGAGTATGGTGTAACGGTCGCCCGTTGGTAATCGGGTTGAACCAGCCAAACTTTCCGATCCTTGTAGTAGTTGATGATTTCCCGATTATTGGCGGCGTCCATCTCTCTTGCCCATACGACTTTGGAAGAATCGATATCGGCGGAGTTGTAGACCCATTCGTCAAACGGATTATGCCGGTCAGAGTAGCGAACAATGGCGAGCTGCTTCCCAGGGAGTTGTTGCAAGTCTGACTCAACACGAGCTCGTTCTGTGCCGAAATGGTCGGGGCCGTACCAGACGAAATTCCAGGCAGGCGACGGATATTGCGGCAATGCCAGGTGCAGCGGTCCGGCATAGAGGCGCAGCCCGCACATCACCAGGCAGACCGTGAGCATGCCGCGGATCAGTCCCATACCGATGAGTTTGTGCTCAGGTTTCCAAACGCGGAGATGGCGCATTGCCTGCAATCCGACCGCGTAGAACACAGCCGTGAAGGGAGCCAGGTAGTGAGGCAGTAGAAAGACCTGGATGCTCATGCCCGCCATGAGCACCAGCAGGCAGACGACCAGGAAGCGAATTCGTCGATCCATGAAGACGCGGCGCAGCATGATCAGCGGAGGGAGCAACGCAATGCCGGCGAAGAACTGAACCGCCACCGATGCCATGAGCAGCTTGTTCAGGAAAAAGCCCAGTAGAGTGTGGGATCTCGAGGAGAACTTGAGTTCGGTTTCCTCGTAGTAATAGCGCATGACCGGATGCCGGTAAGCGGGCTCAGGCCGCGGACTCTGCCAGACAAAATAGGGCGCCATGGCGTAAGTGGCGCGGCCGATTGTGTAGGGCAGAGTCATGGGATTTCCGAAGGCGCGGTAATCGTAGTAGCCCAGCCAGGCGGCAGCGGCGACGAGTAGCGCCAGAGGGAGCGCTGCACGCCGTATCAGCACGCCGGCGGTTGGTTTGTTCTTTCCGAACAGGACCCAACGGCCGAGCATGAACGAAACGGGAAGGCATAGCAGCAGCCCTTCGAAAGGGCGAGACAGAGCCAGTATGATGATGCCGATGGCAAGAAGCAGGCCGTGATGCAAGCTCGCCGTCTTTATCAGCCGAGGCATGGCGCCAAGCACGAGTGCTCCACCAAGCGCGGGCAGGGCTCCGGCATGATAGGTGTTTATCCAATAACTGAAGAGGCCCAGATGTAGAACCGCCACCAGGCCACCCAACAGGGCCCACGGAGCGGGCATCCATGCCTGCAACATCCAGCAGATCGCCGCGCACATGAGGGCGCTGGTCAGCAACAGGCCAAACCAGGGATGGCCCACCAGGACCTTTCCGGCGGCGAGAACGAGTCCCTGTGCGGGAAAGTAGATAGATGCATACGTCGGCTGCATGGTAATGTGGATGCTCTCAAAATGAGTCCACATCGCAGGCGTGGGATTTGCAAGGCGGCCATGCGCGAAGGTGTCGGCCGAGAGGAGAAAGCTGAAATCGTCTGGAACGAAGGGAAGAGGAATGGGGCAGAAGGGGAGAATGGCGAGGCGCAACAAGAGACCGGCCAGGCCCACTGTTGCAATTGCCAACCTTCGCCTTCGCGCCAAACGGCCGAAGGCACCCTCGATTCGTGAGAAGAAGCGGGAACCGAGACGCGGCCAGCCCATCGCTACGAAAATGGTCACTACGACCAGGAAGAATTCGACGGTTAACGGCATCACGCTGAAGGTGGGAGGCGCTGTCATCGCGTTCATTCAACTCCCGGTGATGTCTTCGAGGCCGAGCATTTGGTTTAGCGGCCGGCGGGCACCTGAGAATAATACACTGGCACTACCTTCCTTCCGCTCTTCGCGAACTTAGCTGCACGAATGAGCCCCCATTTATGGGCCACGAAGGAAAGCGTGGTGGCCAGTACGCCAAATCCGTATTCGACACTGCGCTTGAAGTTGATGGAGGAGGCTTCCTCAAAATACTTGGTCGGGCAGGAGATCTCGCCGATGTTGAAGCCGAACATGACGGCCTGGGCGATCATCTGGTTGTCGAAGACAAAGTCGTCGGAGTTTTCCAGCAGCGGCAATGTCTCAAGCAGCTCACGCGAGAAGGCGCGAAAGCCGGTGTGATATTCCGATAGCTTCACTCCGAGGAAAAGGTTTTGAAAGGCCGTGAGGATCCGGTTGAATACGTACTTGTAAAACGGCATTCCACCCTTGAGAGCCCCATTGCCCAGGATGCGCGAGGCGAGCACCATGTCATAGACGCCGCTGGCGATCATGCCCGCCATGGCCGGCACCAGCAGAGGAGTGTATTGGTAGTCGGCATGGACCATGACCACGATGTCCGCGCCTGCAGCGAGAGCCTCGCGGTAGCAGGTCTGCTGGTTGCGGCCATAACCATAGTTGGCGTCGTGCACAAATGTCTGTACGCCCAGCGCTCTGGATAAGCTCGCGGTCTGGTCCTTGCTGGAATCATCCACAAGAATCTTGATGTCAACAACGTCGGATAGCTCACGCACGGTCTTTTCAAGAGTCTTCTCGGCGTTGTAAGCCGGCATGACTACCGCAATTCGTTTTCCGTTGATCATGGTCTCAGCTCCTGGATCGCATATCGGCCCGCGTGCATTCCCGCGTGAGGCTCAGTGCAAATCGTTAGGCGCCCCTCCGGCGGCCGGATAGGGCGAAACAACGGCCGGAATTGAGTCCGGCTCTACCAGCCACACCTTACGGCCGGCGTAATAGTGCATCAACTCCAAATTATGAGCGGCATCCATTTCCCTTGCCCATACTACTTTGGAGCCATCAATGTCAGGAGCGTTGTAGACCCATTCGTCCATGGGGTTATGGCGGAGAGAATAGCGGACCAAGACGAGCTGCGGGCCGAGCTGCTGTTCCAAACCTGATTCCACACGGGCGCGCTCGGTGCCGAAGTGGTCGGGGCCGTACCACGCGTCTGTCCAGGAGGATGCGGGCCATTCGGGCAGGGCAAGGCGGAGCGGGCCGGCGAAGAGACGCAGGACGGGCAGCAGGATGCAGATGGCTACCGTCAATCGGACAATCGTGGCGCCAACAGGCTGGCCGCCAGGGCGCCAGACTCGAAGGTGCCGCATGGCCTGGAGACCGATGGCATAAAAAGCCGCAGTGAAAGGCGCCAGATAGTGCGGAATAAGAAAGATCTCAATCACCATTCCGGCGGCCAGGACCAGCACGCAAATCACAAGCAAGCGGATGCGGCGATCGAGGAAGACACGGCGGATCATGATCAGAGGCGGGAGCAGAGCGAGTCCTGCAAAGAATTCAAAGCTTCTGACGACTTTGATCAGGGTCTGCGGTATGAAGCCGGAACGGCTATGGATCTTGTCGAATGCGGTAAGTTCGTTCTTGTAGTAAAAGTAGCGCAGCGATTCGTGATTGTAGGCCGGCACGGGGCGCGCCGACTGCCACACATAATACGGTGCAATCGCGTAGGTTGCGCGGTTGACGGTGTAGGGCAGGGTTGTCGGGCTTCCGAATGCCTGGTAGTCGTAGTAGGCCATCCATGCGCCCGCTGCAACGATGAGCGCCAACGGCAGGGCGCTCAGCCGAAGCAGGGACTTGGCAGAAGGGCGATTGTTTCCGAACACGAGCCAGTGGCCGAGGAAGCCCGCGGCGGGAAAGCATAGCAGCAGACCTTCATAGGGGCGCGTGGTTGCGAGGAGCACGATGCCGACGGCGAGAAGAAGTGTGTAGCGCAGGCGCGGGTTTCTGGTGATCCGCGGAAGCGCGCCGAGAACAAGTGCGCCGCCGAGTGCGCTAACGACACCGCCGCCGGAGTAAGTGTTGACCCAATAACTGAAGAGGCCGAGACGCACGACGGAAAGTGCGCCCCCGAGCAGCGCCCAGGTGGGCGGGAGCCAGGCCTGGAGCATCCAGCAAATGGCGGCGCACATCAGCGCGCTCACGCAAAGAATGCCGAACCAGGGGGTCCCGAAAAGCAGTTTGCCTGCGGCCAGCACCAACCCCATTGAGGGAAAGTACATGGACATATACGTTGGCTGCATGGAGATGTGGATGCTCTCGAAGTGCATCCACATGGGAGGGGTGGGGTTGGTGAGGCGGCCGAGCGCGAATGTGTTGGCGGCCAGAAGGAAACTGAAATCATCTGGAACAAATGGCAAAGGGATGGGGCAGAAGGGAAGGACGACGAGGCGGAGCAGAATGGCCGCTAGGCCTACTGCGGTTAACGCCATTCCGCGGCGATGGGCCAAGCGCGCCAGTGTGCGCTCAACACGGGTGAACCATGCATTTGCAAGCCGGGGCAGCGCGAATGGCAATGCGACTGCGACCATGGTCAGACAGCCCTCGATCAGCATCAACGAGGTGCTATTCTGCGGGTCTGACGAAAGGAGCATCACTGTTCTTGGCCGTAAAGTTGCTGAAGCATATGCGAAAGCGCCGAAGCAGCCAGGTTGCCGTCTCAGCTTCGCTCCGCGCTAGATATACCATCGCAAAGCGCACCGTCCGGGGCCCGGGCAAGGGTTAAGAAAACAACGGAGAGCACGTTACGGGAACTTGTTTGCCCCGCGTATCTCTGTCATTCGATCGAAGATGTATTTTGCGGGACTTGATCCAAGTCTATCTTCGGATCAGGATGAGTGGCTGCCAAGTTTGCCTTGGGCGATGCTGGAACCAGCTTGGTTAACTGTGGCAACAGGAGCGGCGGCAGACATTGCACCGCGAGGGATCGCGGCTACCGGCCAGAGCGGGTTCGGCCAGCCCCTTCCGTGCTTCCAGAGCATCGAGTGGCGTAGATCCGGGGTAGGATATCTGGACCGCGTAAGCAGTCCCTGCCTGCCGACCCATATGGACGGCAGCCTTTGCGTGGGAGAGTCAACGCTTTAACCGGGTAGGGTGAGCGCAACTCTCCCGCGAAGGAGCGAAACTGCCGCAGTGTGCCGTTCTGCCCTCGCGGGGACAGAGACTAGCTTACGTAGCTGCCGAGGGTGGTGCTGATCTGGTTAAAGGCCTTGTTGATGCCGCCGGCCAGAGCGGTCATGCCAGCAGTTGCGCCGAAAGCGATCAGAGCAACGACCAGAGCATATTCAACCAGATCCTGACCTTCCTCGCGGTCCTTCAGTTCCTGGAACTTCACATACAGCTTGAGAAGCAAGGTATTCATCGTTTTTCTCTCCGTATATTTCTGTGGTTGCGAGTTAGGCGTGGAACCCTTTGCAAGGGAGAGTGCGCGTTTTCATCGTGTGGGATGTGCGCAACTCTCCCCCGAAGGAGCGAAACTGCCGTGGTGTGCCGTTCTGCCCTCGCGGGGACAGAGACTAGCTTACGTAGCTGCCGAGGGTGGTGCTGATCTGGTTAAAGGCCTTGTTGATGCCGCCGGCCAGAGCGGTCATGCCAGCAGTTGCGCCGAAAGCGATCAGAGCAACGACCAAGGCATATTCAACCAGGTCCTGACCTTCCTCACGGTCCTTCAGTTCCTGGAATTTCACATACAGATTGAGGAGCAGGTTGTTCATTTTGTTTTCTCTCCGAAAGTTGTGTTTCCCAGCCTCAGCCGGGGCACCCTCGCTATTGCAAATGGCGTGCCAATCACCCCTGTCGGCGTTCATGTATATAAATCAATAACTTGCAGGAATCGATTTTTAAGTGAGAACTCTAATAGGTGTAAACGCCTGTACACACGGCGATTTGGAAAGGCCGGGCTCGTATACATTCCCTGAAAGTTTGTTACCGGGTACTATTACCCTGTAGCAGCGCTAGCCGGGAGTGACTGAGTACGTTCGTCCGGCCAGATACCCGAACGACGTAGAAGATCGATTCGCACCTTGAAAGTAGAATAGCGCTCATGGCAATCAGGACGGAACTTGCCTCGAGCAAGACGAACTTCGATTTTGCTGATCTTTCGATCGCGCTCGTCAGCGGGCTGGCACTCGCCATGGCCGCGCTGTTCCTGTGTGTTGCGCCGCTCACGGGCAAGATCGCCGGGGGGCGGGACTTCGTTGTCTATTGGGCAACGGGACAGCAGCTCGTGCACCACGCCAATCCGTACAACGGCGATGTGATGATGCGGATGGAGCGTGGCGCCGGACTTCCTGGCGCGGCCGGTGTTCTGTTCATGCGCAATCCGCCCTATGCGTTACCTATCGTGTATCCGCTCGGACTGATCGGGATCCGGACTGCATCGCTCATCTGGTCGCTGATTCTTGTGGCCTGCTTGTGGGGCTCAGTCCAAATAATCTGGCAGCTGCATGGGCGTCCCAGGCAATTGCTGAATTTTCTCGCCTATTCTTTTGCGCCTGTTCTGATCTGCCTTTTTACCGGGCAGACGTCCATGTTTGCTCTGTTCGGATTGGCTCTGTTTTTGAAGCTCCATCGCACACAGCCATTTTTGGCCGGGATGGCGTTATGGCTGTGCGCGCTGAAGCCGCACCTTTTTCTGGTGTTTGGCGCAGTGCTTCTCGCATGGATAGTTATGAGCTCCAGCTACAGGATTCTGCTCGGGGCCGTGGCGGCCATGGCAGCCAGTTGCGCCGTGACCTGGTTGATTGATCCGACAGCATGGACCGAATATGCCCAGATGATGCGGACAGGCGGAATTGAGAGAGAGTTCATTCCTTGTCCGAGTGTTGTGCTGCGTTTATGGGTGAGCCCGGGGACTGCGTGGTTGCAATACCTGTTGCCCGCACTGGGCTGTGTCTGGGCCCTTGCATATTTCTGGAAGCGCCGCCGCGCGTGGGATTGGCTGAAAGATGGGAGCTTGCCGACGGTGATTTCCCTCCTTGCGGCGCCATATTGGTGGGCTTTCGACCACGTCATCCTCATTCCGGCTCTGCTGCATGGAGCGTATGTCACACGATCCCGGATCCTCCTGACACTGCTTGCCCTGGCCAGCCTCTGCATCGAAATGGGGATGATTCTTGGAATGCAGTTGCCCTCCCCGCTGTTTCTTTTGACAGTGCCCGCGTGGCTGGTCTGGTATCTGGTGGCAGTTTCTCTTCCGCGCGCGACAGGCGAGCGAGAGAAAGCTCCCGAGCGGAGTTAAGCGGACTGTGAACTGTTGGGTATCATCTGATACCAACGCTACCAGAAGACGGCGTCGACATATGAAATGCTGTTTTGAGATATACCTACTCTGTTTCCGCTAGACGGAAGAGGTGCTCGTCGCAATGTCTCCAGAAGGCGGCGCGGGAGCAAACTCCAAAGTGTCGCCAGGTTGTGTCTCGGTGCTGCGAATCGTGCCGGCGGGAAGCTCGAGGATGGAGTGCGCGGAGAGACAGGCAGACAGCCGCCACGCAGGTACACTGCCACGGAGTTTCTTGATCCTGTGCTTGCGATCCAGATACACGAGGTCGATTGGGAACTGCATAAAGAAGGTGTGCACGGACTCACAGGGGACGATCCAAAGGCCCTCGCCGGCAGCCAATTCCTTGCGACCCAACAGGCCTTTGTTGCGCTTGGGACCGGTGTCGGCAACCTCAAGTCGTGTGGCCAGGACGGTACCGCGCGTGACATTTGTTACTCGCAGCCGGTCATCTGGAGTTGGCTGTTGGTTCGGATTCATCGGTCTCTGGCCCTCCCAATCACCCTCTCGCGCGGACTCATCCGCGTGATTCAATTCTCCCAACAACAAGTGTCGGCGAAGCGACTGGAGCGATGCATTGTGTTCTACCCAACTCGCTGGAATCTGCCCGATTGTATTTGCAGATGGCTCGAGCTTACCAGGTGGAAGTTTCTGAGAGGAGTGACTGATCGTGAGGGAAGATCGCCGACCGCCTGAAAGAGACGGCCGGCGACAGTCTTACTGCGGAGATGGAGCCGAGGGAGTGGAAGGAGCAGCAGAACTGATGCCGCCTCCGCCGGTTCCGAAGCCACCTGTGGCGCCTTCGATGACCAGCGGCGCCTCGGGCTTCATACTATCAATCAACTTCTCCACGGGAATGGCAGCGGGTGGAGCGGGTGGCGTATTGGCCGCATTCTTGGCATCCGGCGTGTTCATGGGGATACCGGAGTTGGTCGGCAGGAACGGCACAGGGTATTTCAATTCCGGCAGCTTGGCGCCAGCCTCAATCGGAGCTACGATTTCCGGCGTCACAATGACGATCAACTCGGTATCGGTTTTGGTTCTCTGCATGGACTGGAAGAACTTGCCGAGGATCGGGATATCTCCGAGGAAGGGGATCTTCTGGAAGGTCTCGTTTTCGTTTTTGTCGAGCAGTCCACCGATCACAAAGCTCTGCCCATCGTTCAACTCCACCTCTGTCTTGACCTTGCGGGAGGTAATGGCGGGCACGTCAAACCCGGAGATCTCGACAGCATTGGTGAAATCGAGAGCGCTGACTTCCGGAGCCACCTGAAGGCGAATCGTTCCGCGTGGAGTGATGGTCGGTATGAAATTCAAGCGAACTCCATACTGCTTGAACTCGATGCTGATTGTGGCAGCACCGCCTGCGGAAGCCTGTGCCATTGGATAGGGGTATTCACCGCCAGCCAGGAAGCTCGCCTCCTTTCCGTTGACGGCCATCACATTCGGCTCCGCCAGAACTTCGACCACACCTCTCTGCTCGAGAGCTGCCAGGTTTGCTCCCACATTGAGACCCGGGAGGAAAGCATAGAGGTTCAATGGATTGGAGAGGTTGACTGTGGCGGCCGCGCCGGCGCTGGGCGTACTCACCGTCGGAGCACCGTACTCCCCGGTAGAAATGCCTGCAAGTACGTTGCCGAAGCCGGAACTGACGGGATTGAAGCCGAGCTGCTTTTCCTTGCTGCGGTCGACGCTGGCGAAGCGGACCTTCAGAAGGATCTGCGGGTCTGGCGGGGGTACATCGACGTTGAGCAGGTTAACGACCTTGCCTCCGGTCGAGGCGATCTGGACCGCGCGGGAGGAAGAGTTCAGATCCTTCACCGTGCCGCGGAGGAAGACCATGTTGTTCTCGGATGTGATCTTCAATTTCTGCCCGGGAAGCTCCACAGCGAGTTCGCGGCGGATGGCGTCAAGGTTATCGCTGGAGACAGCCGGGCTGGGGCGAACCGTTACATTGAAGAACTGGCGTCCACCGCGCGTATCCCAGATGATCAGGCTCGTTTCACCGGGAGCCTTGCCATTGACCATGACCTCGGTTGGGTTGATGGCGGAAACTTCCGCGATTTCACCCAGACCGATGGAGACGCGGGCGATGGGCCGCGCTGTATCGACCAGCACGGTCTTCCCCACGGCGACGGCGAGGTCGTTCGTCGAGTCGGAAACAGGGGGCCCGCTGGGAAGGGAAGAGGTCGATGAATTCTGGGCCTGAAGGCCCGAGCCGGCGCAAAGGAAAACGGACAATGCGCAGAAGCATGCGATAGGTATGCCAGTTTTCGCTCTCACTGCTTTGCCTCGGGGGTACTGAATTTTTCTTCACTCCGTTTCGGTCCGTTGATGACTTCGATGGAAAAGGGCGCTGGAGCGGGAGCAGCCTTTTTCACCCGCCTCACCACGGGCTGTGTCGTTGGAGCAAGATTCATGTCCGCGAAGATGCTACCCATAGCGGTCATGGGAACGATCTGCGTCTTGGTATCCAACGGATTGCGAAGCACGAGCTGGATTTTCACGCCGGAACTGGCCAGGGTCAGAGTTTCAGCTTGTTCCGGAGTGACGAGCAGGTTGACCACCTGCACTTGTTGAGGTTTGCCTTCCGCATCTTTCTGAATGTTGACTCCGGCCGACAAGACCTGGATGTTTTGCAGGATGGTTTTGACCAGCGTACCGAGCTGAGCCTGACGGGAGTTGGGGGCATTGTTCATTCCGGGCGGTATGCCCGAGGCCAGGACATCGACGTGCATGCCGGGGGTGACGAATCCAGCCACGCCCACAATGTCATCGACCTTGACTGCAATGGCGCGCATGCCATCGGGAATGGTGGCCGCCAATCCGCCACCCGAGCCAACGGCCGCCAGACGGCTATCGAGAATGGGCTCGCCCTGATAGATGTCCTCAACCACGCCGCGGCCGATTGCGCCTTTTGGATCGAGGATCGCTCCCTTGGGAGCTGCTCCCGCGATGTCAATGGTGGTGAGATTTGCCGGGGTCAAGAGCGTGCCGATTTTGATGTCGGCAGCGGCAGCGACCACGCGCGTGGTCGCGGGATGAGTAGCTGCCCCGATACGGGCGCCAACTACGCGATAGACCAGGAAGGCGCATGCGCCCGCGATGAAGAAAGCGAGGAGTAGGATCGTAAGTAGTCGTTTGTTCATTCTGATGCCTGTCTGAACTGGCTACCCGGCCAGCTCCGCCTTTCTGTCCACAAGGGCTTTATCGGCACCCCGAGGACAAACTTCCAATTTACGCCAAAGAGGGGATTGCATCATTGGCCGCCAATCACGTTCGAACGCGAGTTCAGTGTAGCCGTTAGAAGCCTCTTATATAAGGATTGAAGCTAGTCAGAAATCATACAGGGTATCAAGAGAGCTATCAGGACAAAAGGTGCGATTCCGCGTTTTGCAATTGTGCCTAAAGTAATACCTGGAACCAAACTGCATACATCCAAAGTGACGGAATAATACTTGAAGCAGGTTAGAATGGAGTTCGTGTGGGGCGGCTCGGCTTGTTGCGTGTTCGGGCTCGATACAAGTGCCTGTAGAGTCACCAACAGCGTGAAAGAAGAATAGGCGACGCGAGAGAGGGCAAGGTTCCGAACATGAGTTCTTCGCGCACCATCACTCTTTTTTCCGAGCGGCCGGAGCTTACCCAGCGGCCGTCGTCCTTTGTCGTTTCCATTTTTGCTCATGGCATGGTGGGCGCCCTGCTCTTCTTTGGAGTCGTGTTCTCGCCGGATATGAATCCCCGGATCATGACAAGGCGCTACACGGTGCGGCATCTGGCCTTGCACACGCCTGACATGCAGCAGCGCCAGTCCGCATCGCAGGGAATTACGTATCCAGGCCCGCTCGACAAGGCGCATCAACAGGCGCCAGGGCACGTGCAAGCTCAACAGCAGGCTGTCTTGCGGCAGACTCTGCAGGCCGAATTGGGACGGCAGACTTTGGTGCAGCCGGATATTCTCGATCCCGTAAAGCTCAAAGAAGAGACCCCCATTCCCACGGTCATTATCTGGACTCCCAAGAAGGTGCAGGTCAAGACGCTCGTGGCGCCGCTGCCGGAGAAGGCGACGGCTGCTGAAGTGAAGCCCTCTGTGCACGCGCCCAACCAGGAGCTCGACCTGGGAGACATCTCCATGTCTTCAACGGATAAGCCGACCAACAGGCTTCCCGTGTTGCCGACGAACACGTCTCCTCTGGTGGTACATGGACCGACCCCGGTACAGATGGCTCCTGTTACAGCCTCGCAGGCGGCTGCGCAGCCAACGCCAACGGCGGTGATGTCGATCTCCGATCTACACATGCCGGAGGGAACCGTAACGCTGCCGCCGGTGAATCAGACGACCAGCCAGAATGAGTCCGGAGCCCTGGCGCCGGGACAGGCTGCATCGGGCCAAACGACGAACCGGATCGGAGGCACAGGCAAGGAGGAGGCATCGGGCGATTCGGGTGAGGCCCGTGGCGTGACCGGAGCGAAGAGCGGGACGAAGCCCGGAACGGGATCGGGTTCCGGATCTGGAAACGGAACAGACTTTGGGCTCACCTCCGAGCGCATCACGCTTCCCAAAGACGGCCAGTTCGGAGCGGTTGTCGTGGGAGCGAGCCTGGACGAGAAGTATCCCGAGATATCGAGCGTGTGGAACGACAGGATGGCCTACACCGTTTATCTACACGTGGGGCTGGCGAAGAGCTGGATTCTGCAGTACTCGCTTCCGCGCGCCAGCGATGCCGGACAGGCGGGGAACGTCACCCGTCTGGAAGCGCCGTGGCCGTACAACATCGTGCGGCCCAACATCGCCTCAGCCGCATTCAACTCTGATGCCATTCTGGTGCACGGATTTGTGAATCAGAGTGGGAGGTTCGAGTCGCTGGCCTGTGCATTTCCGCCTGATTTTCAGCAGGCGCAGTTTGTGCTGGATGCCCTCAACCAGTGGCAGTTCAGGCCAGCGGAACAAAATGGGCAAACAAAAAAGGTGGAAGTGCTCCTGATTATTCCCGAGGAAGAAGAAGAGGGAATGATGCTGCCGCCGAATTAGTTGTTGCGCGCGGCTCCTCGGTAACATCTGCTGTCCCCTGCCATTCGCTGGCTTCGCCTTGTCTCTCGCCGTGTCCAAGGGACGTATGCGTTCCTGCGTGTACGCGGAAAATGAGCGGGCGGCACATCGGGTAGACCTCACCGAAAGATAGGCTGCAACGTCTCTAAGTCAATGGTAAGGTTCTGCATCCGGAAGGAGCCACACGCCATGACAGACGCATCAGGGAAAAAGGACAGGCCGGGAGCCGGTTCCTTTTCTCTGGAGATGTTCGTTGAAGGAATGCCTCTCAACTGTTACCTGAACAACAATCCCGAGACAGACAGGGTAGAAATTGTGAAGATGATGCCGCTCGGTGTCCCGGACGAACTGGTGAAGGATTTCCCTAACGAAGATTCGGCGTGGGCATGGGTAAGGGCCGAGGTGCGCGCCAAGCGAATGCCATAGGCGCTCCGGCAACGCGGAGACAGAGCACTTCATGATTTTCTTGCTGCCGAATTTACACACTCTCATTCAATAAAAAACTCCCGGCCAGTCCAATATGCGGACTCGGCCGGGAGAGAATTTGCCTGGGGGTTGCTCGTTGCGGTTTGCGGGCGATGCCTTTCAATCGACCTAAGTTGTACCGGCGGGAATCAACCGCGCATGCAGAAAGTCCTGCGCAATTGCGAGGAAGATATCGGCGATGTCAGTGACCGGGGCGGCGGCCACGCAGGTGCTGCCCGATCCTGACTGGTGATAGTCGGAGTAGAAGTAGTACGTGCTGGAAGTGTCCGGGGTGGCCATCTCCGACATGACCGAGCATGGCGAGATGTTCGACTGAGGACCGGTGGTGTCTGTTGAGCACCCTCCGGATTCCGCCCCGTAGGCGATCGCGTAGACGATGGTGCCCTGAGCCTTGGCATAGTTGGCCGCCGCTACCGCCTGCTGGCATTGGTCGAGGGCGGAGGGATAGTTGGTGACGGAAGAGGTGGCGCCGCCGCCGCTCGGCCAGGGATTGTTGTAATTGACGGTGGTGGTGCCATCCGTCATTTTCGACGCCATCTTGCTGGACGATGCGTTGGCCTGGCCGTCGCTGAGGATCATGATCACGTTGATTGGGCTTATGTTTGGATTGGCTGCGACTTCGGCTGCCGCCTGGGCGGTGAGAGAGTCCTGCGCGGCGTAGAGGGCGCCGGCATAGTAGGTGCCGTCGCCGCCTGGCGCTCCCATGCCGGGGCAGTTGTTTCCGCTCTGCTTCCCGGCCCCGATCGTCATGGCCAAGTCGGAACTGGTGTTCAGAGTCGTCGCTCCGTTGGTGGTCTTGTAATCGCTCTGGTACCCCACGACCTGATAGGTTGCCGTGCTCGAACCGCTGGGCGCGTAGGTGGATCCGCCGATGGGCGGGAATGAGTACACCGGGATGGTGGGGTTTTGGCCGCTGCAGTTGTAGTCTTTGTTCGCAGTGCCCACTGAGACATTGGGGAAGGTCATGATGCTGACCTGGTCGAGGGGGTATTGAGCCACCCCGTTCGTGACCGTGCCGCAGCCATTGAGGAGGCCGCAGGGGTTGAGATCGTTGAGGAGAACCTGGATGCCGCCTTCCGCACAACTGAGTCTCGTCTGCCCGCTGCCGCAGTCGCTATCCGCCGTGGCCATGGACGCGGTGGTGTCGAGGATGATGACAACGTTGTAGGGGTTGGCCCTGGCGCCGGCAACGGCCGCGTAGGAGGTGGCCGACAGCGTTAGATTGTTGATCCCGAATACCTCTGCGAAGAAGGTTGGAATCACGGCCTGCTGCTTCACGATGATGGTATTTGCATTATTGGGTGCGAGGCAGGCCACTCCCAGGTTGGTCACGGTGGTCAGACAAACCATTTGAGGATACCCGGGCACGAAGGAGACATTGGCCAGGTTGGGGTAGACGTTCTTCTCTCCGGCCAGAGCGCTGTACGTCGTGGCCATGGCGACCGCATTCGTTTGCCTCAGCTGTGTTGCTCCCGCCAGGGCCGCCGCATCCGTGGCGGACTGCAGTTCTCGCAGGCAGAAGTAGGCATGGCCGATGTCGAGGACGAAGGCGCCCATGCCGAGAATCATGCTCAAAAGCAAGAACGCGAACCAGGGAATCACCTGTCCGCGCTCGTCTTTGACGATCCGTCGAAGGAGAGATTCAAATTTTGGTTTCATTGGACTAACTCCGTGGCTGAGGCTACAAGCTCAGCGTGGTTTTGCGAGAAGACCGTTTTGAAGATCGAGAGGTTGAGGGGATAGGAGACGGTCAACGTGGCGGTAGTTCCCGAGGCCAGGTTCGTTGCCGCGGTGCTGCTGTTAGCGTTGGAGCAGGAGGTTCCGGTGTACGTGGATCCGTTCAGGACCAGGGTGAACGTCATGCTGGACGCATTGAGACCGGGTGCGGCGTTGGTGACCGCGGTGACGGCCGTGGCGCAGGGGTCGGTAGTCACGTTCGCGCTGATGGCCAGTGTGCGCGCGGCAATGCTGACGGCGTTGGTGAGCTGCAAATAATTGTTCATCGCAATGCCGAAGATGAGGATGCCCGTGATCAGCGGCAGGAGCACAAACCACAGAACCAGGGTCGTCTCCACCGCGGCCTGCCCCTCTTCGCCCTCGCGAAGGAGAGCGCGGGCCAGCCGGCCGATGGACCGGGGCGCAACACCCATCGCTGCGGATTCCGAAGCTCGGCCCGAACGGCGCTTGAGCGCTGCCGTCCAGCCGGGCAAATCGATATGGATCTTCATCTTTCTCCCTCCATGCACTGTTGAATTCAAATGCCGTACTCAGCAATGCCCTCTACTGCACCCCAAATCACTACTCAACGAAAGAACGCCTAGGCATTCACTTTGCGCAGCCGCTTCAGGAACCGATCGAGAGCTTTCTTATCGGCGGCGGGCATTGCCGAACCAACTTGCTCATTTTGCAAAACAAACTGCAGGCCCACGCCATCCTTGCCCCAGCGGACGGCCCTGGAGTGAACGCAGATGGTCCGCTCCGCGACTTCTTCTCCGGCCTCCGTATTCTGCAGCGTCATAAGGATGAGAGTGCCCGGGTACCAACGCTCCTCGGTGACCACGTACAACCCGGTTGCACTCAGATCCTTGACCTCGTGCGGCTCCGAAGGCCCGCCGGTCCAGTAATAGGCAGCCACGCCGGGCACGGGATCTCTTGGTGCCTTCCTCGGATCCGGAGACCACCACCGTTCGAGCCAACTGCGCGGCGGCCTTGTATCCTCCATCTCCGGCTGAATCAGTCCCATCAGATGTGTCTGGCGAGCTTTGGGAGGTTCCTCTTCGGACCGATTCTCCAACTCCAGTAGGCCGGGACCGCCGCTCCAGAGCGGCTTCTCACGGAGCAGAGCCGCGCTCTGCACAACTGCGCCCGGTGCACGCTTGGACGCGGCGGAAGCAGTGGCGGAAGCCGCTGCCGAAGCGCCGCGATTCATGCCGGAAGTAATGGGGATGGGGCCCGAGGCTGTGGGGAGCGGCGGCGCGGAGTTGGGTGCGTTGCCTAATGTCGTAGAGCGCTCCAGGCGCTGCTGCATCTCTTCAGCCACGCACAGTACCAGTTGATCTCCAGGCTGAGTCTGCGACGAATAGATGGAGTGGGTGGGCAAGGCGAGGACACTGGCCGGCTGGGCCGTGGAAGCGCTGGCCCGGAACACGGGGTACGACTCCACAACTTCAATCACCCGCGAATCCTGGTCCAGATAGAGGAGGTCCAACGGGACTCGAATGCCCCACTCGGGGAGCCCTCTAAAGGGCGCCAGCCAGAGACCTTCGCCGGATTTGAGCACCAGGGATGCAATGCGGTCTTTGAGCTTAGCCAGGGGAAGATCGGCAAGATCGACCTCTAGTCCGAGGAAGCACTCGCGAGTCTGGTTATAAGCGCAAAGTTTCCGTGATTCCATGATGCCTCCCGCCTTCGACGAAGACCCGGCGGCCGGGTGTTGGTCCAAAGTTGCATCGAACAAATCGAGTTCATCCGTCCGGTGTTTCACTACAAGTCCTTTCCAACCTCTTGCGGGGCGATGCGTTTGCCCGACCCGGACTGGCGCGAAAGGGCGCCACCCGGCCACCCGTTCAAGGGCAGAAAATCCCCTTCCCGCCTGGGCGCCGCGCATGGAGACATTCATCGTCTCCAGTGACGAGCCTCCCGTCGAGCGGGACGATCCAGCTGGCAGGTGGAAGCCGCTCGGCTGCGCGACACCACCCGCCGATTTTCAGAGGGCCCCTACTACTTGACCCGGCTGCGGCGGCGCTGGATCAAGATCACCAGCACAATGACAAACAAAACGCCTGCAACAATCCGGATGATCGTGGTACTGTCCATTTCGAGTTCCCCCTCGTTCAACTGCTGCTTTCGAATTTCTGAGTCCTTGACGGATTCGGGTCAGGCCGTCGCCGAAGCGGCAATGTTTCCGGTCCGCGCTGATGGTGTCTGCCAGCGGAAATCGTCGAGGTCGACCCCTCCGCCGGGTGATTGGCGCAGCCGCACTACTGAACTTTTGTGCGGCGGCGCTGAATCAGAACGACAAGCACGATGACAAACAAGACTCCGGCAACGATCCGGATCAACGTTGTACTGTCCATTGCGATTCCCCTTTCTGGCAAGATTGGTGGTTCGTATTTCCCCTGGGCCGTTAAAGCGCCTCAAGCACCTGAGAGCAAGAGGGCGAAGTTTTCGCGGTCTCAGGCAGTCAGGCAGGCTGGCGGGGCACCCGGTATGAAAGGCCCCGCCGGAAGATCCGCACAGACCGCACTAGTTGACGCGCGAGCGACGGCGCTGCACAAGGACGCCGAGAATGACGACAAACAGCACGCCGGCGACAATCCTGATAATCGTGACACTGTCCATACAGATCCTCCTTTCCTCAATTACTTAAAGAGCTGTTTGAATGAATCCATCATGATGATGATCGCGGGTCCCAGCGTGACCAGGAACAGCGAAGGGAAGATGAAAAGGACAAGTGGAAAGATCAGCTTGATTGTGGTTTTTGCGGCTGCCTCTTCCACTTGTTGAATGCGCTGGGTTCTGAGCGTGTCAGAATGCGTGCGCAATGTTTTGCCGATGCTGGTTCCGAACTGCTCTGCCTGAATCAGCATGGAGACGAGGTTACGGATGCAGTCCACATCCGTGCGCTCCGACAGGTGTTTCCACGTATCCTGTCGAGGACGGCCGGCGCGCTGTTCGAGCACGACGACATGCAATTCGTCGCAAAGCTCCGGCTGGGCCTGGGCCAGTTCCTCCGAGGTTCGAACCGTCGCCTGGTCGAGGCTAAGGCCGGCCTCAATGCAGATGACCAGAAGATCGAGAACATCGGGAAGACCGCGGCGAATCCTGGATTGGCGGGTCTTGATCTGGCGGCTCAGCCAGAAATCCGGGCCCAGGAAGCCAAGACCCAGGGCTACGGCATAGACGAAGAACGGGCTGAGAGCGCCAAGGCCGGTGACCAGGGCCACGACGCAAAGCGAAAGGGGAACCACGACCTTGGAGCCGTTGAAGACCTTAACCGTAGATTCCTTGCGATAGCCGGCGCGGATGAGGCGCTGTTTGACAACGGAAACTTCGGCCTGGCTCTTGGGCAGGACGCTGTCAAAGCGCGTGACCATGCCGCCGATCGAGAACCCCGATTCCTGGATGGAGTTGAGGATCGACTTCGGTTTGGCCTGCGGGTTGATCACCTCGGAGATGCGTTGCAGCATGGCTTCGCGATAGAACAACAGCAGCCCGCCGCTGGCGATCAACAGAAACAAGACGGCAAACGTTAAGATCGAGATTCCCATGAGACCCTCTCAAATATCCAGGTTGACAATCTTGCGAATGATCAAACCGCCAATGACGATCATTGTGGCTGCAGCTTCCATCAGCTTGATCCCGATGTCGCGCGTCCAGAGAATGCTCATCATTGTGGGATTGACCATATACAAAAGAAATCCGAGCACTACGGGTAGCAGAGTGAGCACCCAGCCTGTCATGCGCCCCTGCGCGGTGCGCGTCTGCACTTCGCGCTTGAGGCGGAATCGCTCGCGAATCACATGCGAGGTCTTGTCCAGCACCTCAGCCAGGTTGCCGCCGCTCTCTTTCTGGATCAGAATGGCGGTGCAGACAATTCTCAGGTCCTGCAGGGGAACGCGGCGGAGCAGATTCTCGATGGCAATCTTCAACTCGAGTCCGAAGTTCTGCTCCTCGAAACAGATTCTGAATTCCCCACCCAGCGGATCCGAGCACTCGCGGGCTACCATTCCCATGGCTGCGATGAGACTTTGACCGGCGCGCAGGGCGCTGACCATCAGGTCGCAAGCCGCGGGCAACTCCTTTTCAAACTCCTTGAACCGCCTGCTGCGCTTAAAGAGCACAAAAGCGAAAGGAAGAAAACCGAATACCAGTCCGACCAAGACGGCGATGAGAAGGGAACCTGTCTTCCAGTGAACGAGGAATGCCGAGGCGGCGAAACAAATACCGCTCATCGAGAGAAGGGTGCCCGCAGTCCACTTGAGGTTGGCCTGATGGATCAGGTTCTGCAACTGGGGGCCAGCCTCAAGACTGCTCAGCTTGGCATTGATCCAAGGAACGGCGCTGAATTGCTCGTTCTTGCGCAAATTGATGATCTGATCGCGCGTCTCCTGGCTTTCCGTGGCCAGGGCCGAGTCCAGCGCGGCTTGCACCTGCTTGGCCTTTTCGGAGGCTCCGGAGCCGGTGGCGTAGAGAATCAGCGCAACGACCGAGAAGACGCCCGCGAAGATCAATAAAACAATCAGTCCCATATCGGTTACCCTCCTTTCGCCTAGTAATTAACCGGCGTTTCCTTCTCAAACAGGCTGGGCGGCAGCATGATTCCCGAGACGCGAAGCCGTTCCAGAAACTTGGGACGGATGCGGGTGGGTTGGAATGCTCCAATGACCTTGCCGTCCGGCCCGATGCCTTTCTTGTTGAATGTGAAGATTTCCTGCATGCTGATCACGTTCTCTTCCATGCCAGTGATCTCGGCAATGCTGGTGACTTTACGCGAGCCGTCGCTCATACGCGTTGCCTGCACCACGATCGAGATGGCCGAGGAAATCTGCTGGCGCACCGACTTTTCCGGCAGGTTCATGTTGCCCATGGCGACCATGGATTCAAGACGGGCGATGGCGTCGCGCGGGGTGTTGGCGTGAATCGTGGTCATCGAGCCTTCGTGACCGGTGTTCATGGCCTGCAGCATGTCAAAGGCTTCTTCGCCGCGGATCTCGCCCATGATGATGCGGTCGGGACGCATACGCAGGCAGTTGATGAGCAGTTGCCGCTGCTTGATGGCGCCATTGCCCTCAATGTTCGGCGGGCGCGTTTCCAGGCGGACCAGGTTTTCCTGCGCCAGGCGAAGTTCGGCGGCGTCCTCGATGGTGACGAGGCGCTCATTGTTAGGAATGTACTGGGAAAGAATGTTGAGCAGCGTCGTTTTACCGGAGCCGGTGCCGCCGGAGATGACGATGCTGATGCGCGCTTTTACAGCGGATGCCAGCAGTTCCATCATCTCGGGAGAGATGCTCTTGAGCTCGACCAGCGAATTGGCTGCCAGCGGACCGGTGCCGAAACGGCGGATGGACAGCGAGGGTCCATCAAGGGCAAGCGGAGGAATGATGGCGTTGACACGGGAGCCATCTGGCAGACGCGCGTCAACCATGGGCGAGGACTCGTCTACGCGGCGGCCCACGCGGGAAACGATGCGGTCGATAATCTGCAACAGATGGCGATCGTCGCGGAAGGAGGTGTTGACCTTCTGGAGAAGGCCGCCCTTTTCAACGAATACGTGGTCCTTGTCGTTGACCAGGATATCGGAGATCTTGGGATCGCGAAGAAGCGGCTCCAGCGGACCGAGACCGAAGACTTCGTCGAGCAGGTCGGCCTGGATCTTTTCCTGCTCATCGAAGTTCAGGGGCACGCGCTGATCGGCGATGATCTCCTTGACGATTCCCGAGACAGCCTGGCGCGCCTGGCTGGAGTTGACGCGCGACAGCTTCTCCAGATCGAGCTTGGAGATCAGCGTGCGGTGTATTTCCGCTTTGTAGTTTTCCAGATTCAGCAGTTCCACGTTTCACCTTCCATCGCGATCGAATGCTCTTCGCCAAGGGGACTCATCCGAAGAGTTTGAAGCCTTTCTTTTTGGTTTGCGTAGCGCGCTGGCCGCAAATGGATATCGCCATTTGCTTGATCAGGCGCGAAATGGGCGAGTCACCCAGAGCGAGCGGAGTGGCAGTGTTCTGCATCTGGCGGACGGAGCTATAGTCGTTGGGAATCTTCCACGTGGGTGGTCGTGTTAGCGCCTTGGTGATGGTCTCATCGGAGACTCCCAGCGCGCGAGGCTCGTAGCGGTTGATCACGATTTCGAGCTTGGGTCCTCCCACGGTAAAGAACTGGCTGATGAGGCGATTGGAGTTGCGCAGTTCGGGGATGCCGGCCTGGGTGACCAGGTAGATAGTGAATGCGTCCCGGAAGAGAGCCGTATCGGTCAGGTCGAGCCGTGCGCCCACATCGACCACGACGTTGTCGAACTCCTGCCGCGCCACGGTCATCAGCTTGTCGATGGCATCGTTGCTGGCATGGAACTGGGGAAACTTGCCCGGAGCGGCGAGCACCGATACTCCCGAGCTGTGCTTGGTGAGCAGTTTGGAAAGAAAGCTTGAATCCAGACGGCTGGTATCCTGGAGAGCATTGACAGTCGAGTACTCCGTGACGATGCCGAGGTTGAGGGCCGCATCACCCAGAGGCAGATCGAGATCGATCAACAGAGTGCTCTGGCCGGACTCCTGGGCGAGCGCGACCGCGAAGTTGCAGGCTATCGTGGTGACGCCTGCGCCACCCTTGGCTCCGAGAAATACAAGAAGCCTGCCGCCTGTCTTCTTGGGCAGGCGGGTTGCCGAGCGGCGGGCAGCGGCGCGCACCAGCGCTTCGGCCATGGTGTTGTGGTTGAAGGGCGGGGTGAGGAACTCGCGCGCTCCGGCACGCATGCAGCGCACCAGCAGATCGGGATCGGCCTTGGACGAGAAGACCATCACCGTCGCCGAGCCATTGGCGCAGATGCTTTCAACCAGCTCGAGGGCGAATTCAGGATTGCTGTCCAGGTCGATGATGATGACGTCGTTGCGCTGCTCCAGCAGGCGCGGCACCTCGTCGAGGCTGGCCGGGTAGGATGAGTACTCCCGCACTTCGGGCCGGTCGCACAGCAGAAGAGCGGTGGCCGCCTCCTGGCGGCGTTTGTCGTCGGGACCGATCAGCGCAATCGACAGCGCTTCCGATCCGATGGTATCCGGGGTAGATGCTTCAAAGGGTGAATTGTTCGAGTTCATGGGTGTGCCGCTCCGTGCTTCTTGCGCAGTCCCCTGAGGGTTCACCAGGAATTGATAGGTTGTCGGTGAGTCATTCATGATTCAATTCCTGTCCTCAGTGAGCAAAGAATGAAAGCAAAGTTCCGATCGCGATGGCCGGAGCGTAGGGCATTTTGCGCCTTTTGGGGTTGCTGAGTGCCATCTCCTCCCGTACTTCGTGTTTTTGGCAGCCAAACGTCAGATCGCTCGCGCCGGTGAACAGCTCTTTGAGAAATCCGCCGAAGGCAGCCCATGCCAGAACCATGATGCCCCCCACCATGGCGGTAACCACCAGGGCAAAGAACAGCTGGCTGGGGCCAATCCAGGCCCCGATTGCGGCAGCCAGTTTCACATCGCCGGCTCCCATGCCGCCCATCCAGAAAAGTACGCCGTAGATTACGAGTCCAAGCCCCAGGCCGCTCAGGCTTTGGCCGAGCCCATGCCAACCGTGGAGCCAGGTGGACGCTACGAGTCCAGCTCCGAGGAAGGGCACCACAAGCCAGTTGGGGATACGATGACTGCGCAGGTCCGTGAAGGTCGCCACGGCGAGAACAGTCAGGGTCGGCCACCAGGCAAACTGA
Source organism: uncultured Occallatibacter sp. (assembly GCA_964445025.1). GTDB lineage: Bacteria > Acidobacteriota > Terriglobia > Terriglobales > Acidobacteriaceae > Telmatobacter. The sequence continues at coordinate 46,387 of CAYUJM010000004.1, forward strand.
TGCATTCCAAGAGCTCCTCTTCCCCTCAGATTTCAGGGAACGCCTTGGTTAGTGCAATTGTCCAACCAAATCAAGGCGGAGCCAAACGTTTTGAATTCAGATAGTTAACCTTATGCTGGCAGCCGAAGTGTACACGGGCGTTTACGGGTGGCTGAGGGGAGTGGAGCGGGACGTATACACTTCCCCAGGCAGGTTCTGTCTGGGCGCAAGGGCGGTCCGAGGGAACAAAAGCGGCAGATCCGCGATGGGGGCGGTCACGAACTGGTGGCCATCCAGGTCCACGCTGGTCAAGTCCCTGGCAGGAAGGAGTTTCTTAACGTTGTCCAGGTACTGTACATACTCGGCACTGCCCCCGGGCAGAGGGAAGAGCACGAAACGGGTGCAGGAGGCCACGGGCAGGCCGGAAAGCAGGAAGGTATCGCGGCCACGCATGGCGAAGATGCGCGGCCCCTCCAGCAGATTGGCCTCCGGGTACTCGATGGTCCAATAACCGGGCAGGTAGTAGCCCACATGGCGATAGCCCAGGAAGTGGTTGTCGAAGGAGACGATGAGGAGGTTTTCCGGCGTGCCTACCTGGTGCAATGCCGCCTGTGTGGACTGCAATTCGGCTTCAAAGTGCCGCACGGAGCCGTAGGAACAATAGAGCGGAAATGCAAGGAAGATGAAGACATTCGCCAAAACGCAGGAAGCGATGAGCGCATTTTTCAACCACTTTGGCCAGCGGGCATGCTCGTACCAGGCGGCGGTCCATGCGCCGAGCCAGATGCAGGCGGGAGCAGCCACCAGCAACAGGTAGCCGCTGTTGACCAGCTTGAGGAATATGAAGGTGAAGAAGCAGAGCGCCGGGGCGATCCAGACGGCGGTGAAGAGCTTTTTCGCCCTATCGAGCGCATTGGCAATGCACGCAGCGCACAACGGAGCCAGCGAAGCGGCCCCAAAGCAAAGAAAGTAGATGAAAACGATGGTCATGGCCCGGGCGAGGGAATTGACCGGCGAGGAGTTGAATACCGTTCCCTTCGAGGGCACCATGCGCCACAGAGATTCCAGGGCGCCGAAGTAGGCGGCGAATCCTCCGCTTGCATAAATCATGGGAAGAAACCACGCGGCGATCGTCACGCCCAGCGCGGAGATTCCGAGCAGGATCTTCTTCAGCGGCGCCTGGCGCAGTGAGTAGAGAAACAGCGGTCCAAGAAACAAAATGGAAGACGGGCGGACTCCGGCAGTGATGCCCAGAACGATGGCCGTGGGCAGGATGTAGCCGCGGCTTCCGCGGTCAATGCGCCAGCACAGGAGGCCCATCAGGGCAGAGGCGGCAGCCTCGATGCTGTATGTGAGAGCCACCGTGCCGTGGAACCAGGCGAGCGGCGAGAAGAGAAAGAGCAGAGCGGCGAAGGTTGCAGCGAGGGCGCCGAACCACTCGAGAGCAAGCATGTAGATCAGGATCACGGACGCGATGCCGGCCAGAATGCTAACGATCACAAGCGCCAGATTGGCGTCGTGCACTACGAAATTCACCAGGCGGCCCAGGCAGATGTAGAGGAAGTATCCGGGCGGATGGGGCTGATGGACGCTGGGGTCGAAACGCCGGATGCCGAGCGCGAAGTTTACGGAATCGAGGTCGTAGAGGTAGTGACTGCGAAACGCGAAGCGGCTGATGGCGACGGCGCATGCAAATAGCCACAGCTCAAGTTTTTGCCGGGAGTTCACAGATGCAACTTTAGCAATCGGCGGGCCACTTGAGACGGCCGGTGCACGAGGGAGCTGAAGGCTGTTGCTTGATTGGGTGACAAAGCAGTGCCGGCGATCCCACGAAAGTGCTACGAGTAGCACTCGCTGGCCAAACCGCTGGATCGAGGCCATCCGGGAGCGAGTTTCGGCACTGCTGGTTCTGCACCAAAACGCTTGCAATGTGTGAGCTGAGGGGAAGGGAATCCCGTTGTTGTGCTCCCGATGCGAGCCGCATTACGCGTCTGCCCGGAGGTGGACTTCCCTGGGGCGCGGATTGCGGCGATGACGGCTGACTCCGGACGTTGGAACCTGCTTCCTGCACAGGGTTGACGCGGGTTTCCACGCTGCCGGAGGTTGCCGCTAAATACCTGTGGATTCTCGCCGATACTCTCAATAAGCCCAAGCTGAAACGGTACTGTCCGGGGGGCGCCGGACTGCTTTCTGCCTGTTTTCAACACAAGCCAAATGCAGCCTGTTACTAAGGTTGCACGAACCTGACGCGAAACAGGCATTGGCATCCCCGGAGCGGAGCACGGATTATAGAGCTACTTCGCCGAACCACTCCTGGCAAGGGTTGGCGCACGGCATGGCTTCAAACTGTGGGAAAGGTCGCCCATACATGATCAAAATCGGACTCTATTCGGAAGACCGTACGCTGCACCCGCTGCTCTCCTCTGCGCTGGGCAAGGAATTCCAGGTCCTGTTGAAAGCAGATCAGCAGGAGATGAATGACCTTGTCGCAACAGGGGCTTGCGATGTTGTGATTCTGGACTTGAACTCGAATCATGAGTCGCTGCAGGAACGGATTGGATTTTCGCGGAACTTGATCGCCTCGAATGTTCCCGCGGTTGTGATGGCCGACGACGGCCTCCGGTCGACCGCATTCGAACTGGTGCGCACGGGCGCTTTCGGATATTGCCGCAGGCCGCCGTCGATTCGCGACCTGAAGACCATGCTCAGCCGCGCCTATGAAAACAGCCTGCTGAAGCGGCAACTGGGGACCGTGCAGCAGCGCATGGAGGCTCCAGTCGCCTGCGACAAGCTGATCGGCTCGAGCCAGCACATGCAGCAGGTCTACCAGATGGTTCACCGCGTGACCAATCTGAACGCCGCGGTGCTGGTGACAGGCGAGAGCGGCACCGGCAAGGAACTGATCGCGAGGGCCATTCACAATATGGGCTCGCGCTCGAAGCGGCCGTTTGTGGCGGTCTCCTGCGGAGCGATTCCCGAGACGCTGATCGAGGCTGAGCTGTTCGGTCACGAGAAGGGCGCCTTTACCGGCACGGTGGGAGCGCGGGAAGGCTACTTTGAGCAAGCAGGCGACGGAACGCTCTTCCTGGATGAGATCGGCGACCTGAGCCTCTTTACGCAGGTCAAGCTGCTGCGCGTTCTGCAGCAGATGGAATTTAGCCGCCTGGGCAGCAACAAGCTGATCCCGCTGCGCGCAAGGCTGATTTTCGCCACGCATCGCGACCTTGGCCAGCTGGTGGCGGAAGGAAAGTTTCGCCAGGATCTGTACTACCGCATCAACGTGATGCGGATCGAATCTCCCGCGCTGCAGGAGCATCCGGAAGATATCCCGCAGATCGCCGAGCATTTTCTGCGCCATTACTCGCACGCGTTCCAGAAGCCGATGGACAGCATCGACACGGATGCGATGCAGATGCTGCAAAACTATGCCTGGCCCGGCAACGTGCGCGAACTGGAAAACGTCATGCAGCGGGCGATTATTCTCGCCCCCGGAATGTCGGTTCGAGCGGAGGATCTGACACTGACCCTCCCGGAAGACGAGGGGATCGATGAGGATGTCGTCGATATTGCGGATTACCATCCCGCAGGCTCGTTCGAGCGGCAGCTTCGCGATTACAAGATCAAACTGGCTGTCACCGCGGTGCGCGAGAACAACGGGAATAAGACGCTGGCCGCGCGCAGCTTGTCGATCTCTCGCGCTTATCTGCATCGCCTGATAAGGCTGGCAGAGCCGGATCAACTCTTCGACCAGGACCTGCGCGAAACGGTCAATGCCTGATTCGGGCATAGCCGTCTCGCATGGCACGCGCTGAATCACCGATTGAGCAGGTAGCCTGCGCAAGGTCTGCTGCGGCGCTCGTGCCGTGGAACACTGTTATGTGTGCGAATTAAATGCAGGAGGGCCGGCGGGCACCAGGGCGCTCCTGTGCTTGCCGTGAATGTACCAGCAGCACCAGTTGGTTTCGTGGGCCTCTTTGCCGGCGGGAGCGATCAGGTCGTTGTACATGATCTTCCCGCACAGGAAAAGTCTCTCCTCCCAGCTTTCGATGCTGGTGAGCCTTTCATCGGACCCGCAGAAACCTCTCACATCTTTCCTGCTGAAGTTTCTCAAGCTGGCGGATTCGCCGGGAAGCAGGATGATGGGAACAAAGCGGGAGCCGGACTCGATCGGTTCAAACTCAAGCGTTTCGGGAAGCTGTGCTTCATCGACGGCAAACAGAACCTGATCCAGAGCGGAAGTAATGGTGGCAGGAGAGCGGCCGCGGTTGGTGGCGGTAATCTCAAAGCTGTTTTCCACTCCTCTGGTCGGTTCGGCGGTGACCAGGACCCAGGGCCGCTCCGCACGCAGGATAGCCTCAGCGTGCATCAGCGCGGTCTTTGCAGTTTCCACAGCGGCTGTGGCAGCGGCTGCCGCTGCACTTGCCGTGGCCTCGGCGACGATGGTGTTGCGCTCAATCTTTCTCAACGTCGAGAGACCGACCATGACGCCGATGTATCCCACAACGGCCAGCACCAGGTAAGCAGCCCAAGCAATTCGATCGTGGACCAGCCAGGGTGTGGGAGCGGGAGCCGGGAGGGTGACAATGACGTGCGGCTGCTGTTCTTCGCAAGGAGCCCCATTGCAATCGGGCCTGGTCTGACTCTGCGCAGGAGAATCGGTACTCTTGGTCGCCTGAGCGGAGAGCAGTGCCGGTGCAGGAGCCAGCGCGAGCAGCACCGTGACCATCGCCAAACTCTTCAAGATCATGGCGTCAATGTAACACATGGGGCTGCGCAGCGAGGCGCCGTGCGGGCCGGCGCGCATGGTACTTGGGTGCCTGGCAGCTCTCACGCAGCCTGCGACGCGAGATGACCCTCCAGCACTTCAAGAAACTTCGCAAGCCAGGCAGGATGAGCTGTCCAGGCCGGGCCGGTCACGAGCTTCCCATCGACGACCGCGTCGAAGAAGTCGACCGCGACATAGGTGCCTCCGGCAAGCTCCACTTCCGGCGCGCAGGCCGGATATGCATTCAGCCTGCGACCTTTCAAAACGCCGGCCGCGGCGAGCAGTTGGGGTCCGTGGCAGAGAGCGGCGATCGGCTTGCCGGCGTGGTCGAAGTGGCGCACGATGTCGAGTACTTTGGCGTTGAGGCGCAGATACTCCGGCGCGCGGCCTCCGGGGACAACGAGTGCGTCGTAGTCGGCGGAGTTCACTTCATCAAAAGTGGCATTCAGCGTGAAGTTATGTCCGCGCTTTTCGGTGTAGGTCTGGTCGCCTTCAAAGTCGTGAATGGCCGTGCGAATCTGCTCGCCTTTCTTTTTTCCTGGGCAGACCGCATCCACGGTGTGGCCCACCATCTGCAATGCTTGAAACGGAACCATGATCTCGTAGTCTTCAACGAAATCGCCGGCAAGCAGCAGGAGCTTTGCGGATTTCATTCCAATTCCCTCCACGTCAAGTTTGCCATATCCCCTTCGAACGAATTCGAAACTCGCGTGCGTTCGAGATCTACGCTGGTTCCGGGATTCACTGCGACCGAGAAGGCTGACTCTGAGGCGGCATGCACTTCAATGGAGTTCCGCCTGCGCCGTTGTCAACCAGCGCCGGCAGCGCTTTCAGCAATGGTCAAAGGAAAGTGACTCCCACCTGCAATGTGTTCGAGTTCCACTATGACTGCGCGCTTCTTCGAACAGCGCGTCGCGGAGATAGCGGTGGCTACTATGTTCCTTGCCGTGTGCAATGCTTCAGGCTTCGTCGCGATTGCGACTGCCGAGATGTCAACCGCAGGGAAGAGGATTAGTGCGAGCACACGTCAACGCGCAAACGACTACATAGACGCCTGGTGTTTGGCTGTTCGCCGCAGCTGAAATTTTGAGTAGATTGGTGGACCTGATCGGGATCGAACCGATGACCTCTTCCATGCCATGGAAGCGCGCTCCCAGCTGCGCCACAGGCCCACATACGGAGGGATGCAACTCCCTTATTGTCTCCGCTGGGGCGGGACGTGTCAAACCTTACTCTCTTCCAATACAAGATGAGCCTGAAGGGGGAGATGAAAGCAAGGCGGTCATTCCCGTGACGATGAGGCGGATGCCTTCAAGGAAACGGGTGTTCTGATCCCCGAACATGGCTGCACCGGCCGCGTGGGCCAGCGGATACTTCTCCTTGTCGATGCGCGCATCGCGGTGAGCCAGATCGTATTGTGGATTGGACTCGCCCGGGAGTGGCTTGACGGCCTGCTCTTCAATGACGAAGCCGACCACGTACGAGTAGAGCGCGCCAAGACCGATGGCCGCCTGGCGCAAGGTGAAGCCAGCGCTGGTGAGCTTGCGCAAACTGGCGTCCATCGGTGCGTAGAGAGCGGGGTCGGTGAGATAGGTGCCGCTGAACATCTTCGCGCCCTCGCGGTAGCGGAGCAGCGTTCGGCGCAGGCCCAGGCAATAGCTCAAAGCCCAATCCCGCCAGCTCTGCGATGGATCGAACGGAGGGGCTTCGTCGACCGCCTCTCGAAAGACCTGGGTGGCCATCTCATCCAGGAGCTCTTGCTTGTTCTTGAAATGCCAATAGATGGCCGGGGCCTGCACGCCGAGACGAGCCGCCAGCCGCCGCAAAGTCAGCCCTTCCAGGCCCATATCGTTCAGAATCGCAAAGGCTTGGGCGAGAATGATCTTCCGGTCGAGAGGCTTGCGGTCAACGGTCTCTCGGGCTGAGGGCATAAAAAAGTGTAGCATCTTCAGCTTAACGATGTTAAGTTAGTGATTAACTAAGTTAAGGAGGATGTTCGAATGCATGCAGCCGTAGTAAACATTTTGGGTCAACCCCCGCAATATCATGAGTTTCCCGATCCCGTGGCGGGCGAGGGCGAAGTAGAAGTCAAAGTGCGCGCCGCAGGCTTGCACCCGGTGGTCAGGGCGATTGCCAGTGGCGCCCATTACTCGGCTGGTGGGGAAGTTCCCGCCGTGGCGGGGATCGATGGGGTGGGAACCTTGGAGGATGGCAGGCGCGTGTATTTCGGCGGTGTCCGCAAGCCGTGGGGCACCATGGCCGAACGGGCGGTGGTGGCCAGCACCATGTATATTCCGTTGCCGGATGGGATCAACGATACGCAGGCCGCAGCGATCGCCAACCCCGGCATGTCCGCCTGGGTCTCGCTCAAGAACCGCGCAGAACTAGCTGCCGGCGAGACGGTGCTGATTCTCGGCGCCACGGGCGTTGCCGGACAGCTTGCGCTGCAAACGGCGCGGCTGCTGGGAGCAAAGCGGGTGATTGGCGCCGGGCGGAACGTGGAGGCGATTGCCGAGAGCGGGGCAGACGCAGTGATTGCGTTGTGTGAGCCGGAGGATGCTGTCCGCGAGGCCTTTGCAGCCGAGGCTGCCAAGGGGATCGACGTGGTGATCGACTACTTGTGGGGACGGCCGACCGAATTGCTGCTGGAAGTGCTGGCCAAGGGATTTCGCGCCAGAGCTAGCCATCGCACGCGTCTTGTGGAAGTGGGCGAGAGCGCGGGCAGCACGATTACGCTGCCCGCTGCGACGCTGCGCAGTGTGGACCTGACGCTGAAGGGAAGCGGTTTTGGGGCGGCGAAGATCACGGAGATCTTCGCCGCGATTCCCACGCTGTTTTCCATGGCCGCCGACGGCAAGCTGAAGATCGCCGCGGATGCGGTTCCACTGGCCGATGTCGAGGCCGCGTGGAGCCGTTCGGAGAAGGGCCGCAGAATCGTCTTCACGGTATAACAGCGCGGCGCTCGGGAGCGGGAATCTTTTACCTTCCGTGACCGGGAACACTTTACCGGGTGTCCGGTGTCTAAGAGAATAGGGGTGCGGAACTTCCGCTTATCGGGTGGTTCCTTATCCCGCGCACTCGTGGGTAGTAACGGAGTTTCCCCGCGGCAGGCGCATCGCCGTTGGGGCGAGTGGCCGCAGCAGGCATTGGTTCTGGCCGATCGGGTTCAGGGTCCTGTTTTTTGGGACGGTGAACCGGCGAGAGGCGCTTTTGGGATGCAAGAATGCCTGGCGTTGCGGTAAGGTGGGAGGACACTGAATTGCAGGCGGACCTCACCATGGGCAATCTAGCCAGCGCGCTGACGCTCCAATCTGAAGAGGCGGCTCTGATCGCGGAACTTCGAGCCGGCTCCGAGGAGGCGTTTGCGTGGCTGATCGCGCGCTATCACCAACCGATCTACTCTCTGCTGGCGCGCACGGTGCAGGACCGCGCGGAAGCAGCCGATCTGACCCAGGAAGTCTTTGTGAAGGTCTTCCGCGGTGTGGGCAACTTTCACGGCGAGTCGTCGTTGCGGACCTGGATCTACCGGATCGCGCTGCACGAGGCCTCAAACCAGCGGCGCTGGTGGATGCGGCACAAGCAGCGGGAGGTTCCCATCGAGCAGGAGATCAGTGAGGGAAGCTCCGGGACGCCGTCGAAGCTGATTGAGATGCTGGTGGATCCGTCGGAGTCGCCCTACGAGATGGCAGTGCATGCGGAAACCAGCGCGCTGGTGGAAGCGGCGTTGATGCAGGTGCCGGAGCCCTTTCGCACGACGCTGATCCTGCGGGACATTGAGGGATTTGTGTACGAGGAAGTGGCGGAGATGCAGGGCGTGAACCTGGGAACGGTCAAGTCGCGGCTGGTGCGCGGGAGGGCATTACTGAAGGCCATCCTGACGGCGCCCGCGACCGGGAATCGTTCCTTAAGGAACGCGGGATTTGAAGTACCTCTGGGAGAGGAGGCGCGATGAGCGGGTGCAGTGCAGTACAAGCTAGATTTACGGAATATCTGGACGGCCGGCTGAACGGACGGGAGATGCAGCTCATTGCCGCTCATCTGGGGGATTGCCCGGGATGCGCCCAGGAGTGGACATCGCTGCGGCACGCGCAAGCGTCGCTGGCCGCGCTGGGCCCGGTGGCGGAACCGCCGGACCTGCTTTTGCGGATTCGCGTGGCCGTGAGCCAGGAGCGCGCGCGGAGCCGGCAAAGCTTCTATCACGGGTGGAACCTGGCCTGGAAGAACACGGTGGGGCCGTTTTTGCTGCAGGCGGGAGCCGGCTTTGCCAGCGCGGTTCTGCTGCTGGGTTCGATCATTGTGCTGATTACAATGTTTGCGCAGCCGCAGATTGCTCAAGCTACCAAGGATGAGCCGTTGGGGAACCCCACGGCGCCGCGACTGGTGGCACTGTCCAACGGCGCGGGCGACAACCAGATCGGCAATCTTGCCGGTCCGGTTGTGGTCGAGGTATATGTGAATGGCGAGGGCGCGATGTATGACTATCGCATCGTCTCCGGCCCCAACGACGCCACGACTCACGCCCAGATCGAGAACCTGCTGCTGACGAGCCACTTTGATCCGGCGCGGTTCTTCGGCCAGCCGGTGCGCGGGTTGGCAGTACTGTCGTTCTCCGGCGTGTCGGTGAGAGGGTAAAGGAAGGGACTAGGGACGAGAGATCAGAGATCAGAAAGACAAGAAGCCCCCCTCGGAGATTCTCCGGGCGGGGCTTCTTGTTGGCACTCCCGTTTGACCCTGCTGGTGCGTCTAACTAGACTTGCAAGCAGGGATTCTCGATGACGTTTCGCACTTTCAGATGCTCCGCCCTTCTTCCGGCTGCTATCTCTTGTCTATTGGCGGTGCTGTCGCTCACCGCTGCTCACGCTCAATCCTCCGATAGCAAGCAGGCGAGGAATCAGAGCTCTTCTTCCCAGCCGGTGCAGCAGGAGAAGGCGCCGTCGCTGATCGATCCGGCGGGACCGACAATCTCGCTGGTCAGCTCCGAGCCGGTTTTTCTGATGGCCGCCGCCCTGAATGCCTGCGGCTTTGACGAGGGACTGGACGAGAGCGCGCCGGTGCGCATGCACGTGCGCGACGAGATCAACCAGGCTCTGGCCAAGAGCGAAGAGGCGCGAGCGGCTCGCGATAAGGTATGCCTGTACATTGCCCAGCATCGCATGACGGGCACGGAGCACGACATTGCGCAGTACATCTCGCTGGCACTGTATCTGACGCCGCCGCCGGAGATGGAGACGTCGGAAGAGCTGACGGAGATGCCGCCGGATTCAACGCAGGTGGTGGAGATCGTGCCGCTGCTCAAGAACTTTGTGGCCGCCGTCGATCTGCATGGAATTTGGCTCGCGGTGCATCCCATCTACGACAAAGAGGCAGACCGGTTGCACGATCCTCTTTCGAAGATGATCGTTTCCACTAACCTCTATCTCAAGATGCCTGCTTCAACCGACTACGGGCACAGGTTCCTGGTGGTGATTGAGCCCATGCTCTCCCCAAGCGTGGTGAATGCGCGCATCTACGGGACCGATTTCGTGGTGGTGGTGTCGCCGGTGAACGGGAAGATTCCCATGAAGGACGTGCGCCACACCTACCTTCATTACATGATCGAGCCGCTCTTGAACGCGCGCGCCAACGCCATCGATCGCACGCAGCCCGTCCTGAAGGAGATTCGCGACGCTCCCCTGGAGTTCCGCTATCGTTCCGACACTGTGCCGTTGACCATCGAGTGCCTGATCAAGGCTATCGAGGCGCGGACCATGGATACTGGCGTTCCGGAGTACAAGATTCCGGCGAATGCCGATCGGTCGGACCTGCCCCGCTACGAACACGAGCGGCAGATCTACCAGCAAAAGGTGGACAACATCAAGGTCGCCACCGTAAACCACGACATGACGCAGGGGTTCGTGCTGACGCAGTATTTCTACGAGCAGCTGATTCAGTTTGAAAAGGACCCTGCCAGCCTGAAAGACACCATCGGCGAGATGGTTTACAGCATGGATGTAGACCAGCAGGTGCATCGCGCCAGGAATATCGAATTCGACAAGGAAGCGGACGGAGAAGTGCTGACCCGGAGCAGGCCACGCAGGCTCACGGGCCTGGATCTGGCGGAGTCGCAACTGGCTGCGGGCGACGTTGCCTCGGCGACCGCGCTGGCGCGCCAGGCTCTGGCAGACCACGCGGATACGCTGGATTCGGTGGCGGCCGGAGCCCGCGCCAACTTCATTCTGGCTCGCGCGGCGGTCATGACGGGCCATCCGGAGGAGGCCATCGACCGGTTCCAGAAGACGCTGGCCACCAGCAAGGACAACCGGTTGCTGGCGTGGTCGCACATCTACCTGGGCCGGATGCTGGACCTGGACTGCAAACGCGACGAGGCCGAATCCGAGTACAAGCTGGCTCTCACGGTGCGAGACGGACAGCAGGATACGCGGCTGGCGGCGGAGCGGGGCGTAAAGACTGCTTACGCAGTCAAGGGCCACAGTTGCGAAGAGGATGCGGAAGACGAAGCTCCCGCCGCTGGACCGGCGAAGCCGGCTGGAGCGGCGGCTCCGACGGGACCGGCGGGTCAAAACGCGGACAAAAAGCCGCAATAGCCAAATTCCGCGGTAATCCGCCATCGGAGACAAACCGGGTACTTGGCAGCGTCTAATAGAGGCATGGGTGCGTGGCCGCGGCGGATTCCGCTCTGCTGTTCCGCCCCGAGTCATTCATCCTGCATAGGAACGGGTCGATCCGAGGCGCTTGTGGAAGCAGTTCTTGACGAACTGGAAGCTGCACTTGGGCATGGCTTTGCCAGGCGCGAGCTGCTGGTGCGCGCGCTGACGCATCGGTCGCTCGCCAACGAAATGGCGGTGAGCGAGCAGGCTGGCAAGGAACGGGCAGGTGTGTCCGGGCTGGAGGGCGCCCCGGAAGCCGGAGACAATGAGCGGTTGGAGTTTCTTGGGGACGCGGTGCTGGGACTGGTAGTAGCCGAGGCGCTGTTTCAATCGCATCCGGAGTGGCAAGAGGGCGAATTGACCCGGGTCCGTGCGCAACTGGTGAGCCGCAAGCACCTTGCGGAGGTGGCCCGGGAGATTGGCCTGGGCAGCCATCTGCGGCTGAGCCGAGGCGAAGATCGCGGCGGGCTGCGCAGCAAGAGCACGGTGCTTTCCAATACCATGGAAGCAGTGATGGGGGCATTATTTCTGGACGGCGGGCTGGAGCCGGTGAGAGACTTTGTCCGCCAACATGTGATGGGCGAGGCTGCCGAGCAATTGGCAGAGGAGTTGCGCTCCGGCGCCGCGCTGGGGAATTATAAGTCGGCACTGCAGGAGTATTTGCAGTCAACGCGGGCCGGAGTGCCGATATACAAGATCGAGGGAGAGAGCGGCCCGGACCATCGCAAGCGATTCCTTGTAGAGGTTTGCCTGAGTGCCGTGGATGGACTGCCGCTCCAGCCGCTCGCCCGCGGCAAGGGGAGCACCAAGAAGCATGCGGAGCAGGATGCGGCACGGCGCGCACTGGAAATGCTGATGAGCGGAGCCGTGAGAATCGAGTCAGCCCTGACCAAAGTGGATGAGGAAGATCGAGCAGCGAAGTGAACACACAAGCACAAGAGACAGGTCCGGTGGTGAAGCCGTTCTCGCGGCTGCGGCTTCACCTGCCCACGGTTCCGGAGGCGCTGGCCTCGCTTCTGCAGACCGTTGTGGTAGCGCTGTTTCTGCTTACATTTCTGCTTGAGCCCTACCTGATTCCGTCGGAAAGCATGGAGCACACCCTGCTGGTGGGAGACTTTCTGCTGGTGAACAAGCAGGTGTATGCTGCGCCGGGCAGCTTGAGCCGGTGGCTGCTGCCGTATCGTGATGTGGCGCGCGGCGATATCGTCGTGTTTCATCATCCCCGCCCGCCATTTCTGGTGAAGCGGGTGGTTGGCATTCCCGGCGACCGGCTGCGCATTGAGGATGGCCGCGTGACGGTGAATGGAGTGGCCCAGGACGAGCCGTATGCGTCCTTTGAACCTGCGGTCAGCAATCCTTTTCGAGACGACTTTCCCGGCAAGGTGTATACCGATCCCGAGGTTGACCCGTTGTGGTGGCGCCAGATGCAGAGCCTGACGCACGACGGGGAACTGGTAGTTCCACCGGGGGAGTACTTCGTTCTGGGAGACAACCGCAATCACAGCCTCGATTCCCGATTCTGGGGGTTTGTGCCGCGGTCGCAGATTGTGGCCCGGCCGCTGGTGATCTACTTCTCGCTTACCCGGCCTTCGAGCACCGATGTTCAACAGGGCGCGCTGCAAGCCCAGGATGATAAACTCGGACACGACAGGCAGCTCTCGTCGAAGCTAACGGGGTTTGCGCGCTGGAAGCGCATCTTCCACGTGGTGCACTAAGAGCAGGTGACAGGGATCAGGGGTCAGAGATCAGTAAGAAGCCCCGGACCACTGGCCACTGTTGGCTGATTAAAAGCGGCTGCCGTCTCACCACCGGCCATGATCTCTGATCTCTGATCTCTAACAAGAGCGACAGGATGACGAAGAAGAAAACGCCCATCTCCAAGCCGCCTTCAGAACCTATCGCCGAACCGGCTCCAGCTCCCGTTGAAACCAGGGTGGAAGAGACGCCATTCGAGGCGGTCGCCAGCATCTGCTCGGTGCTGGTCGTGGGTCTGTTTATCCTCACTTTCCTGGGGCAGAACTTCGTAATTCCATCAGGGTCGATGGAGAAGACCCTGCTTGTGGGCGACCACCTCGTCGTGGACCGCATCACGCTGGCCCCGGCGGCGAAGTGGATGCCGCTGGTTCACTACCGCGAGCCCAAGCGTGGCGATATTGTGGTCTTTCTCAAGCCCGTGGCCGATGCAGACCCAGTGGACGGGTCGCCGACTTATCCATTCCTGGTGAAGCGGCTGGTCGGAATTCCCGGAGACCACATTCACCTGCGCAACGGCGTCGTTATCCTGAACGGCGTGGCCCAGGATCAGCCGCACGCCCAGCCCACGACGCCTGAGAACCATACAGATTTTCTTGACGAATTTCCCTCCGTGCCACCCTATCCCCAGCCGGGCGCTACTCCCGAGGCCTGGGCTGTCGATTTTCCCAATTACATCGAGAACGGGGACCTTGTGGTTCCTCCGGGCAAGTACTTCATGATGGGCGACAACAGGCACAACAGTCTGGACTCGCGCTACTGGGGTTTTGTGCCCAGGGAGAACATTGTGGGCCGGCCTCTGTTCAATTACTGGTCGTTCAAGACGCCGGAAGACCAGTACGAACAGTCGGGGATTGGCAACAAGGTGGCGTGGATGGGTCACGTTGTGCTGCACTTCTTTAGCGGCACGCGCTGGAGCCGGACGCTGCACCTGACTCAGTGAAATGCAGTTGTCGGTGCTCAGTTGTCAGTGGTCAGTCAAATGCCAGAGAATCAATCGCGGACAACCGAAAACTGACCCCTGAGCGCTGATAATAGAAGAGATCATGACGGACAACGTGCGAGGCCGGCAACGACGGCGCAGGCGAATTGGGCTGGCTGTGTCAGTGCTGCTGGGCCTCTTGATCGGGCTGGTTGTGCCACCGCTGGTGAGCATGACCCGCTACAAAAGCCGGATTACCCAATTAATGTCCGAGTCGCTGGGCAGGCCGGTGCGTCTTTCGTCGGTCGAGTTCCGGCTGCTTCCCGTGCCCGCCTTCCTGTTGACCGACCTGACGGTGGACGAGGATCCCGCATGCGGTAACGAGCCGATTATTCACGCCAATTCGGTCAAGGCTTCGATTCGGCTGCTGTCGCTGTGGCGCGGACGGATGGAGATCAGCACCATCAGCGTCGACGAAGCCAGCCTGAATGTAGTGCGCACAGAGGAAGGCCGCTGGAATCTGGATTCGCTGTTTCGCACGGCCGCAGCGAAGTCTCAGCCTGCTGAAGGCAGCACCGGGCGCAGCCAAGGTCAGAGTCCCGCGCCACTGCCCTACCTGGAAGCAACCAACTCCCGGATCAATTTCAAGCGAGGCAATGAAAAGCTGCCCTTTTCGCTGGTGGATACCGACCTGTCATTCTGGCAGGAGCAGCCCGGGGATTGGCGCATCCGTTTGCGGGGCCAGCCGGCTCGCACGGATCTGAGCCTGGACCTGGCAGACACCGGTCTGGTGCGCCTGGAGGCAAGAGTCCAGCGCGGACCGGAGTTGCGAAATACGCCGGTGCATCTGGACATGGAGTGGCGCGAGGCGCAGTTGGGCCAGCTCGCCCGGCTGGTGATTGGCTCCGACCCGGGCTGGCGCGGAGACTTGACGGGAGAACTGCATCTGGACGGCACTCCGGACGCGGCTCAAGTGAAGACCCGCCTGCGCGCGACGGGCGTTCACCGGGCTGAGTTCGCTCCCGCCGCTCCGATGGATTTCGACGCGAGTTGCGGCTTTCTCTACCACCTCTCCTCACGCGCTGTAGAGAACCTGGTCTGCGATTCGCCTCTTGGCGATGGCCGCGTTCGTCTCGCAGGTGATCTGCCGGGCAATGGGCTCCCGCCGCACGTATCGGTGGAACTCGACCGGATCCCGGTGGCGGCGGGACTGGATGCGCTGCGAACTGTCCGCAGCGATCTTGGCCCGGGCCTGGAGGCCAGAGGTTCGATCAGCGGCAAGATCAGCTATGCCGTAGTTGCTCCTGAAGCGGCCTCAACGGAGAAGCAGGTGCGGAGAATCAGCCGGGACAGGAGAGCTTTGGCCAAGGCGCATCCCGCTGTGCCGGGGCCGCTCACAGGCAGCTTTACGGTGCAGGGTTTTCAACTGAACGGGGATGGGCTCAGCACGCCCATCCAGGCGTCGAAGCTGGTGTTGGCGCCTGTGGCTCCGCCTGTGCAGAGCCAGGCGGCAAGCCAACTGTCCGCACCAGTTCAGCCCGCGGCGCTGGAGGCGACCGTGACGATCCCGGCTGGGGCAGCAAGCCCCTTGGCGGTAACCGCCCGGCTGGGGCTCACCGGATACGAATTGACGGTACATGGGCAGGCCAGCATTGCCCGGGCAAGGGAGCTTGCGCATGTGGCAGGCATGGCGCATGCCGCTGCGTTGGACGCGCTGGCCGGCGAGCCCGCGACCTTTGACCTGAGCGCCGAGGGCCCATGGATGCCTGCGCTGACCGTTCCGTTCAGCGGCAATCTACCTGCGGGAGCCTTGGCCGTTGCGACCAAAGAACCGGCAGAGGATGCGAGCGGAGACGAGACGGACGAGACTCCGGCGGCCGACAGTCTACACGGGACTGTGACCTTGCACAACGCAAACTGGAAGGCCGATTACCTAGCCAATCATGTGCAGATTACGCAGGCAACGCTGCACGTGGGCAAGGGCGAGCTGCGCTGGGATCCGGTGGTTTTCTCGTACGGCCCAGTGAAAGGAACCGCGAGCCTGAATGTGCCTGCGAAGTGCGAAGCCACCCAGCCGTGCCGGCCCAGGTTTCAAGTCCAGTTCGGCGATTTGGACGCCAGCACCTTGCAGGTTGCCATTCTGGGAGCTCGCGAGCCGGGGACTCTGCTTTCCACGTTGATTGCCCGGCTTCGGCCGTCCAGTGCATCGACCGGGCCGGCCTGGCCGCTGCTGGAAGGCACGGTGAAGGCCGAGACGCTGGTTCTGGGCCCGCTGAAGCTGCGCGAGGCAACGGCCTCATTGCACATCTCGGATGATGGTGCAGAGATCACGGACGTGGAAGCCGATGTGCTGGGCGGGCAAATGCATGGGAGCGGCACACTGCGCGTTGCCACCGATGGAGCCAAACCTGCTTATACGCTGGAGGGCCAATTTGAGAAGCTCAACCCGGCGGATGTAGGCCAACTGCTTGGATTGCGCTGGAAGGGCCGGGCGTTCGACGCGAACGGCAAGATCGAGCTCTCCGGGTTCACCGAGAAAGACCTGGCCGCTTCTGCAAAGGGAACCCTGCACTTCGATTGGGAGCACGGGACCATGGCGGGAGCGTCGCCCGCGGCAAATATTCCCGCCGCATTGGTCCGTTTCGACAACTGGACGGCGGATGCCGAGATTGCCAATGGAAAGATCACTCTGAAGGAGAACCAGGCGCAACTAGGTTCGCGCAAGCAGGCCGTGGAAGGCGTCCTCACCCTTGGCGCTCCTCTCAAGGTGAGCTTTGCTGCTCCGAAAGAGGCGCAGGCCAGGCGCTGATTCGTGCCCGATACAATGAAGGCATGGCTTTATCGAAAACTTCTTCCCCTGTTCTGCTGCGCTGCAAAGGCATTCTCTTCGACATGGACGGCATCCTGATCTCTTCGATTGGATCGGTGGAGCGGAGCTGGACCAAGTGGGCGAAGATGCGGGGGGTGGACCCCGAGTACACCTGCCAGATCGCCCACGGCCGCCGCAGCGTCGAGACGATCTCCATCCTGCGTCCCGACCTGGACCTCAAAACGGAAAACTGGATCATCGAAGGCATGGAGATCGAGGACACGGACGGAGTGGCGGTACTCCCCGGCGTTCTGGATCTGTTGGCCGAGTTGCCGCGCGATCGCTGGACCGTGGTGACCAGCGCTACCGAGCCGCTGGCGCGGGTGCGATTGGCGGCAGGGACCATCCCCGTGCCTGAGCGCATTGTCACGGCGGAGAGCGTGAGCGAGGGCAAGCCGCATCCAGCGCCTTACCTGGCGGGGGCGGCACTGCTGGGACTGGCGCCCGAAGAGTGCGTGGTCTTTGAGGATGCCGCTTCCGGCGTGCAAGCGGGACGAGCCGCGGGATGCACGGTTGTGGCAACCACGTTCTCGCATTCGATTGAATCACTGGCGGCGGCCGACTACCTAGTGGAGGATTTGACGGGGATCAAGGCGACTGTGCTCGATGGGGACCAGGGATTGGAGCTTCGGTTTACGCCACTGGCCCGTTGACTCGGCGTCTTACGGTGCGAGGGAGATGGCCGACTTGCCGGCTAGTCGGTGACTGATGTGCTGGCCCAGCCGGTCCACGAAGCTGTCATCGACGCCCGGCGCGGCATTCAGCAGAACGACGGCGGCGTAATCGCCTTTTGGGTTGAAGAAGACATAGGAACTGAATCCGGCGGTGGCGCCATTGTGCCAGTAGTTGCCGGTGTTAGTTTGATACAGCCAGGCAAGAGCGATGCGCATTCCCGGCCAGAGGTCGTCGCCTTGAAGCTGATGGGAAAGCGTCAGCGCGGCGGCGAGCGTGGACGCGGCCTTGGAATCCGCCGCGGGGTTCAGATTTTCCGGATGCAGATTTGCTTCAAGATAGGCGAGCATATCTCCGGCGGTCGAGCGGATAGCTCCCGCGCCGGCGAACGCGTCGAACTCCAGAGGATGAGCTCGGCGGTGATCGACGCCGTTGGTCCCCGGTAGGAACCGGAGTTGTTGAGCGGGCGAGAGCAGAACGGCGGTATCCTTCAGCCCAAGCGGGTCGGTGACTTCCTCTTTGAGAAGGTCTGGATAGGAGATGCCGGCACGATTCGCCAGAGCCTGCCCTAGCAATCCGAACCCCAGGTCGCTGTATGCCGCCAGCCCACCGGCCTGATTGACCTTTGCGACGCCGTTCACGCTGAGAAATGCGTAGAGATCGGCGGCATGATAGTTGGCGTAAGGATTTTCGGTGACATTGAAGTCCATGTTGGTGGGAAACCTCGGCAAACCCGAACGCCGCGTCACCAAATCGAGCAGGGCGATCTCCGTCCCGTCGGGTTTGGCAACCGTTCCCGGCGGCAGCAGTTCACGGACAGGCTCGTCGAGTCTTGCCTTGCCCTGGACAGTCATTTGCGCCAGCATCAGGCCGGTGAAGGTCTTGGTTGTCGAGCCGATCTCGAAGATCGAGTCGGGGCGAGCCGCGCCGTAGTTGAAGACACGTGAGACGCCGTGCACCACGACGCCGATGGAGACACCGATTCCGGTGGTGGGCGCCAGCATGCCGCTCTTGAGCTGCTCGGCCAGATCCCGGTCGAGGACCGATTGCAGGCCGGCCGCATCGACGGGGGGAAGAGCTGCGTCGTAGACGGGGGCCGGCACGGGTGTTGCGCCAAGGGCGACGGATTGCCGTCGGAAATTGAGCGATGTGGTGCCGTCCTTGGTCAGCACGCCGGTGAGAGATTTTCCATCGTCTGAGAGGCGGCCGCTCCAGCCGGCAGAGAGAACAGGGATGTAGAAGTTGAAGCTGCCACCGCTGAATACGACCGACGCACACTGCATTCCCATGACACGTTGATCGGGGCTGTCCATGGTGCACGATAGGCGGCCCGCGGGATCGCTCTTTACCACGACCTGGATGCGGACGGGAGCAGCGCCCCCGGGCAATGTTCCCAGCCAGACTCCGTCTACCGGCGAGGGCTTGCCGACTGCACTCGGCACATCGCGCATGAAGATATCAGCCGTTGCAACTCCCCACTCGTTCCACTTCCCTTCGAAGGAATTTCCATCGCTTGAAAAGTTGCCTTCCCAGAAGCCGTTATGCGTGGCAACGCTGAACCTGAGAGTCCGTCCGTCAAAATGAACGTGCTCGAGCGCATCGCCCACCTCATATTGATCCAGAAGATCGATGCTGCCAGTCAACGCACCCTCAGCGTTGAATTTCAGGTGCAACCTGACAGTGGGGTCGGCCTTTGAGGTGTAGTCGCCTGCGATGCACGGCTTCTGCTGCGCGGCAACATCGGCCGCGAGCACAAGCACCGCCGCAATCGCAGATAGAACAATCCTCTTCACCATGAAAGTGTGGGATTTTTTCTGAATTGCAACTTGCATCCTGGCTCTTTCCGCTTCGTTTTATTGACTGGATTCAGTTCCAGCGAGGGTGATGGCCGGCTTGCCTGCCAATCGCTGGCCGATGTGCAGGCCCAGACGGTCAACAAAGACGCCGTTTGCACCGGGGCAGGCGTTCAATAGAACGACGGCGGCGTAATCGCCCGTGGGGTTGAAGAATGCGTAGGCACTGAACCCGCCGGTTGCGCCATTTTGCCAGTAGTCTCCTGTTTCAGTGTCATAGAGCCAGGCAAAGGCAATGCGCGTGCCCTTTGAGATATCGGCTTGAAGCTGATGGGATTGGACGAGTGCGGCGGGGAGCGTCGCTGCGATGGGAGAATCGGCGTCCGGCTTGAGGGTTTCAGGATGGAGGTTTGCCTCGAGGTACTTGAGCATATCGCTGGCGGTTGAGCGAATGGCGCCAGTTCCTGCCATGGCGTCGAAATTCCACGCGGGAGCGGGGCGGCGGTCTTCGTCATGGCCGGCAAGCAGGCGGAGCTGCTGCTCCGGTGAGAGCTTGACGGCTGTGTCTTTCAATCCCAAGGGAACCGCGACCTCATTGTTGAGCAGGATCGGGTAGGAGACGCCTGCGCGATCGGCGAGGGCCTGGCCGAGAAGGCCGAAAGCGAGCTCGCTATTGCGGATGGGGACGTCGGCACGCTTTTGAACACCGCGCCAGTGCACGAATGCATAGAGCTTGGCCGCGGTGTAATCGGCGTAGGGATCCTTCAGATCGCGCGAGTAGAAGTTGGAGGCTTCCCAGCGCAGGCCGGAGCGGCGCGTGGCCAGATCGAGGAGCGTGATCTCGGGACCGTCCGGTTTGGCCACAGTTCCGGGCGGCAAGAGCTGGCGCACCGGCTCGTCGAGCTTTGCCTTGCCCTGCGCCACCATCTGGGCCAGCATGAGCCCGGTGAAGGTCTTGGTGATTGCACCGATTTCGAAGATGGAATCGGGCTTGGCCGCTCCATAGGCGAAGATGCGGCGGATGCCGTGCCCGACGACGCCGATGGATACACCAATGCCGGTGGAGGGCGCGAGTTCGCCGGTCTTGAGCGCCTCGGCCAGATCGCGATCCAGAACGGATTGAAGTTGATCGATCGGGACGGGAGGCAGGGCGGCGTCGTATGCAGGAGGCGGAACGGACTTTTCGGGAATCAGGCCGGTTTGCCTCTGAAAGTTCAAGGGCTCCGATGGTCCTTGACTCCATGTGCCTGTGAGGCTAGATCCATCGGCGGAGGGCTTGCCGCTCCAATGGCCGTGAATGGCGGGGATATCCCACGAAAAGAGGCCGCCGGTGAAGGCGGGCTGCGCGCAATCGATGTGCAGGATGTGCTGATCGGGGAGATCCATGCTGCAGAATTCGTTGCCCGCAGAGTCGCTTTTCACGATCAATTGAACGCGTTGCGCAGCGCCGCTGCCGGAGATATTGGCGAGCCAGATGCCGTCGACCAGAGATGGTTTGGGCGCGGGAATGAAGCGGACAAAGTTCATGGGCATGGTCCCCACCCACTGAACGAAATTCCCGGTCAGCGTATTTCCGTCGCTCGAAAGAGTTCCCTTCCATTCGCCGTCGTAGTGGCGGGTGATGGCGAAGCTCAGGGTCTGGCCGTCGAAATGAATGTCCTCGAGCGAGTCGCCCGACTCCCGCTGGTCGGGAATGTCGAAGGTCCCGGTGAGAGCGCCCGCGGGGGTGAGGCTGAGGTGCAATCGGACGACATGCACGCCGTCAAAAGTTCCGGTGTAGTCGCCGATCACGCCGGGTTCATTTTGCGCGGAGATCGCAGAACCTGATGCCGCCCACACGGCGAAAACGAGGAGCGCCACCGACATGATCCCTCTGCGGGAGAGCGTCTGAGCGGAAGCGTGCATCCGGACCTTCTTGTGACGTGCCTACTCGTCGGCTTCGATGCGGCGGCCGTGGGGGTCCTGCAACGGGCGGGAATTCACTTTGAACAGGGCGGCAAAGGCGCGCAACTGTTCGCGGCTGATGGCCATTTGCTGCTCGAAGATAAACCAGCGCACGCCTTCGGTGCAGGGCGGGGCAGTGAGCGAGCCCATGTAGGTCCAGTAGCCGCGGTCGGCGGGCAACAGGCCGCCGGGATTGATGAAGTCCGTCACTTTTGCCGTAGTTCCGATGGCTTTCGGCAGGCGGTCCCAGAGAGTGGCGAGGATGGCGTTGGCGTCGCCCCGATCCTCGACCAGGCGAATGGCGATCACCGCCTGCTTGCCGTCGGCGCTCTTGTGCACCAGATGGATATCCATATCCGTTAGCTTGCCTTTTACCGCTTCCTCGGCGGGATGGTGGAAGTGGAACTGGACCAGGTCGTAGCGGACGCCGTTGGCGACGATATAGCTGCCGGGATCGACGTGGACGATGACGGTGTGGCCCGTGTTTTCCATAGTGACGGGGCCGGAGATGTAGTGGAACTCAATGGGCTTGAGCGCCGCGTTCAGGCGCGCGCCGCGAATGTCGATGGGCGACTGCTCATGGCCCTGGGAACAGGCCTTGTAGGCCGGGTCGAGCTTGCCCCAAGCCAGTGCGCCACGCTTGCCCTCGTAGTCCCACGGCGCGGTGGATGGCGCGGCGGTTTGGGCGACGGCGACGGAGGCAACACATAAGGCAACAGCGGCAAGTGCAGGAAAACGCATCAATTGATCCTCGACAGTTCAGACGCGCAACGCGCCAGAAAGCATTCTAAGGCATTTGAGCGATGACTGCGCTTCGATGCCGAATGGGTCTCGTTTGTGCATGTGACTGGCCGTAAAAATAGAGACAGAGCGCATTGCGGGGCCGGTTTTTCCGGGCTTTCGGAAGATGTAAGTCCTCTATTCGGATAAGGATATATGGGCAATTTTACACTTAACTCGTTTATTTTCATGCGGATGGGATGAAAGTGGGTAAAGGGGGTGGGGGGAGGAAGCGCAGACCGGGCAAATGTCCGACAGATTGAGCCGGTGACGTGCCTGACAGATGGGAGCGGCGGGCGGGCTGAGAGGCGCTATTCACGGGCGATTTCTTCCTGTTTCCATGGTGCGCCAGTGGATCGATATTTTGTGCAAACCACCTGCGGTGGGGCAGACGCCGCTTCGCGGCACAGATCGACTCGATGAGTACATTGGCGGAGATAAGCGGCCAATGCGCTTATCAACCTATCGAAGGGGGTGGGGGACTTTTGGGCGCAGGTGGGGTGGCCGGCGGGGGAGCTGCGCATGGCTCTTTCCGGAGGGCGAGTGGTGGGAGAGCTTAATCGGCAAAAGAGCGTGCCGCAGGGGCTAAAGCCCACGATCATCGGCGGGTTTTGCGGCACGCGACCCAGAGGGTACCCCGGTCGTGCCCTCTCAAAGCGTCAACTTAATCTGAGATTCCGTAAACAACTCGGGCCTCTGCGCTTTGGCAGAGGCCCGAGCTGGCTTTCTTATTTGGAAACGGATTATTGATCGGGACTACTTGGCTGCGGCGGCGATTCCGGCTTGCTCGGCTAAAGTTGCGGCCTTGTCGGTGGCTTCCCAGGTGAACTCCGGCTCGCTGCGGCCAAAGTGGCCGTAGGCGGCGGTCTTCTGGTAGATGGGCCGGCGCAGGTTCAGGCTCTCGATGATGCCCTTGGGCGTGAGCGAGAAATTCTTGCGGACCAGTTCAGTCAGCTTGGCCTCGGAGATCTTGCCGGTGCCGAAGGTGGAGACGAGCACGCTGACCGGCTCGGGCACGCCGATGGCGTAGGCGAGCTGGACTTCGGCGCGATCGGCCAGGCCGGCGGCGACGATGTTCTTGGCGATGTAGCGGGCGATGTATGCAGCGGAGCGGTCGACCTTGGTCGGGTCCTTGCCCGAGAAGGCGCCGCCGCCGTGACGGCCCGCGCCGCCGTAGGTATCGACGATGATCTTGCGGCCGGTGAGCCCGGTGTCGCCCATGGGTCCGCCGATGACGAAGCGGCCGGTGGGATTGATGTGGT
>CAYUJM010000005.1:0-65312 GCA_964445025.1 uncultured Occallatibacter sp.
TTTATCCGCCGCTGCTGCGCTCGGCCACGGTGCGCAAATTCATGGTGGGTTTTGAGATGCTGGGAATGCCACAGCGGGACATCACGCCCGAAAGCGCGGCTCAGCGGCTGCGCGATGCGAGCGAAGTACACTTCTGGCCCAGAAGCTAGGGCACCTTCGGAATTTGTGTGGTCCTGATAGGGGACCTGCAAGGTGGCTCTTACTTCCACCCCAGCGACGAAGACCTGTCGCCGGGGACCCCGGTGAGGAGCATGCCACTTTAGCGCATGCTTCCGGTGTGCAGTAATTTCGAAAATGCTGTAGGCGTTGCATCAGAGGTCTGCAGGAACTTCAAAGGGGGAGTTGGGCGCTCCCTGCATAGCTTACCAACGATAGATGGTCAGGTTATCCAGGTACATCGTAGATCCGCCCGAAGCTCCCAGTCCATCCAGCTGAAACTGGGTTTGCACATCCCCCACCTGCCAACCCAGCGCGAACGATGAGGGGACTGTTGCGTTGATAACCTGCTCGTTGCCGTCCAGCCATACGGAGTTATAGGTAACATTGCCGGAGTCGTCGCGTGAATAGCTGATTTGGACATGGTGCCAGGCGTTTGTCTGCCAGTCCGACACGTTGCAAGGTTGCGAGGAGGGTATCCATTTGCCCCCTGCTCCGCCGTATTCCCACATTTGGGAATACCAGCTGCACTGGAAGGCGTAGACAACTGTTTGCCCGTTTGCTGTGACCTGGTTTGAATCCAATTCAAGGTTGGCGATCGTGCTTCCGGCCTCAATCCACACCCAACCGTCATACACAAAATTCGTTGAGGTGGTGTCGCTCGCGTAGGACACGCTGTATCGTTCACCGCCGGTATCTGTGTAGCTGGTGACAAACTGGCGCGCATCGCCGCTGAGCGATGGAGAACCAACCAGGCTCGTTGCCCCAACCGATGTGCCGGGAGTGCCCTCGTCGTGGCTGAAAATCCACGTGTCGAGCGCCTGCAGGCCGACTGCTGCGATAGCGTTTGTGGGAATCACAGGCCCCGAAACCGGGGGAGGTGAGATGACGTAGCCCGCCTTGGCCAGGCTGCTGCTTGTATAGCCGGAGGCGACAGCAATCGCTTCAATCACCTCGGAAGCACTCACCTGGACTGCGCCCGTGTATTGGGGTGAGGAAGTCGTCGGTACGGTACCGTCGGTGGTGTAGTAGATCGCTGCGCCCGGAGTCGCGGCAGACAATGTCACCGTCTGTGCAGATGTGTATGCTCCTGGGGCAGGTGAAAATGCTGGCGGTGCAGCGGCCTCGGGGGTGCTGGCTACGCCTGCTGTTGACTCTGTATTCGAGGGAATGTAGTGGTTGGCGGTGCCGCAACCGGTGAAAAGCAGAGGCAACAGAAGGCAGGGAACGGCCCAGAAGAGATTTCTAGGCGTGAATATGGGAAATATAAGAGAGCAGGAGGGGCGGGACATCATGGATGCGCCTCGGGTAACCCGTCCGAGCGCGCGTGCACATATCTGACATCTAAGTTGCTAACGCTAAAGGGGTTTTGTCCAAACTCTCACCCTCTTGCAATCTTGCTCAGAGATCATTACGGCTCGCTTTTCTCGGGACTGACGTGAGCAGATTAGCACACAGTTCCTGATCATTTTTGACCTCTACCACTTAAGTTATTCGCAAAGGTAATAAGCCCGGCCGCTCGTTCGAAAGTAGACATAAATTGCAGTTAACGGTGCTTGGGACGCGATCGTTGGCGATCTGGAACATAGGCCAATTGTCGAATGGCGTATCGCGATCTCAGGCGGACCGCGGGGTTTTGAAGGAATAGCGGCTAGGCGATTCAAACGATGTGGTGAGCTCGCTGGGGCTCGAACCCAGGACCCACGCCTTAAAAGGGCGTTGCTCTACCAACTGAGCTACGAGCTCGTTCAAGGCCGCTACTTCAAAACTATCACAGGGCGAGCTTTTCTTCGCTTTTCGAGAACTGAGAATGCGGGACGGCTGGAGCCGCGCAGCAAGCTGCAAGCCATTGCACCGAGCAAACAGTTCCAAAACGCCAGAAAGTATCAAGATAGTAATCTCCATGAGACGATATTGGGGGCGGATTTTCCCGGTGCGGGCGAATTGGACGGCTGGTGCGATAAAAGGCACGCTTTTGGGCTTCCTCGGAGAGCTGCGCATGGTCAAGAAAACGCAGTGATTTGCGGGCTTCCCATGGCAGGAAAGTGGTAGGAAGATGGCCGTTCAAGTGTTATTGTTCTGACAACAGCGCGCGGCTAGGATTCTGGGGGGAAGACCTTCCATTGGAAGCTGTCTGGGACGGGTGTTTGCAGGGCGGCATTAAGGTTCCGGCGGCAGGGAAACGGGAAGGCGCTTCTGGCAGCGAAAAGTTGGTGAGGGCCAAATGACAGACCGCAATCCGCTGAGCGACCAGAACGGAACGCCTGAGGACGTGGCCACGCTGTACTCCTGGGCGAATCTGCACGGCGCAAAATACAGGGATTTTTCTGCTTCAAGGGCCCAGAGCCGGGAGTTAACCCGCCTGCGCGCGGAGCAGGCCCTGCAGGAAGCGGAGTTGCGGGATCAGCATGAGGCCGAGATTTCGCAGGCAGCGGAGGCGCAGGGCGGCGCCAGCCCTTGGCAAGCCCCGGTTCAAGCCCCCGTGCAAGCGCCACTGCCCGAGGCCCCTTCAGAACAGGCATCCCGTCCAGCCGAAACGGAATCGCAGCCCGCTGCCGAGCCCGCAGCAAAGCTGGAAGCCGAGCAGGCTGCCCAGCAGGCGCAGCAGCGAGCCGCGCAGATGGCGGAGCTGGAGGCTGTGCGTGTGGCAGCGGAGCGGGCGGCGCAGCAGATTGCCCAGCAGCGCGCCTGGCAGCAGCCGCAGAGCTACGATTACGAACGCTACGCGCCTCGAGAGGCTCACCGGCCCGCGGCCGAGCAGCGGATGGCGCAGCCGCCCTTGAGTACACCCTGGGAAGACAGGGCACGCGAGGGAGGTTCGCTGCCGCGCAGCCCCTGGGCCACGCCCGATGTGCGTGAGCCTGCTGGAAGGCCCGCATGGCTGGGCAGCGAGAATGCGACAACGCCCAACCCGCCTGTTCCTCCCTCGTCATTTCCGCAAGCTCCCGAAGATACCTTGCAGGGATCGCGCGATCGCCTTACTTCCCGCTGGTACGCGCTGCGCGGCGTCTTCGATGCAGGCTTCGCGCCCGTCGAGGCGGCTCCCGCCCCGGCAGCGGCAATTTCGCGCGCTCCTGCGTTGGCTGTTTTTTCTCTCGCCGGTGGCGTGGGCAAGACCAGCCTGGTGGCTACGCTGGGCCGCGCACTTTCAGCGCGTGGCGAGCGGGTGCTGCTGGTGGATACGGCGGCCTTCGGGCTATTGCCCTTCTTTTTTGGCGCGACGGATCAGCGGCCAGGCCTGCTGAGGACATTCACCCCTCCGGGCGCGAGCAGCGACGCGCCGATCCAGATGGTGACGCTCGATCCCGAGGGCCGGGGCCCGGATGGACCCGGCCAGGAGACCCTGAGCGGCGACATCCTGAAGTTCGCGCGTGGAGCGGGACGGGTGATCGTCGACCTGGCTACTGCATCCGGCGCGACAACGCGGCGCATCATGCGCATGTCGCCGATGGTGCTGGTGCCGGTGGTGCCCGACATGAACTCCGTGGTCAGCGTCAGCTCCATCGACGCATTCTTCGAGCACACGACCAGCCCCGCCGGCAGGCCGGCGCTTCCTTTCTATGTGCTGAACCAGTTTGATTCCTCGCTGCCCCTGCATCTCGATGTCAGGGAAGTGCTGCGCGAGCAGTTGGGCGAGCGGCTGCTGCCGTTTGCGCTGCGCCGTACGCCGGCCATGAGCGAAGCGCTGGCTGAGGGCATGACGGTGATGGATTACGCTCCAAGCTCCCCGCTGGCAGAAGACTTTGCCACCCTTGCGGGCTGGGTGAAGAGTCTTTCCGCGCCCGCGGCAAGTAGTTATCGCGGAGTTCGCTGGAGTGAACGATGACGGTAACTGGCCTTTGGCAGGAGATAGGGGCCGGCGAAAACATCCTCACCAAAATGTTCCGTCTTCTATTCCTGCTTGCGGCGACGGCTATCTTCATTTTTCTTGCTATTCTTCCCCTCAATTGGCAACAACAGGCGATCTGCGGACTGCTGACGCTGCTGATGTCCATGGCGCTTGCCCGCAGCTCGGATTCCTACCTGATTACGCTCTCACTGATGATGATGTCGATGTTCTGCACTTTCCGCTACGGCTACTGGCGGTTGACGCAGACGGTGAACTACTTTCAGGATCCGGCCAACCACTGGGGCGCGCTGGACGCGTTTCTCATCCTGAGCTTGCTGGCGGCCGAGGTCTACGCCTTTATGGTTCTTTTCCTGGGATACTTCCAGACCATCTGGCCGCTGCGCCGCGCGCCGGTGGCACTGCCCGAAAATACGGAAGAGTGGCCGCATGTGGACGTGCTGATTCCCACCTACAACGAGCCCCTGGATGTGGTGCGCTACACCGCGCTGGGTGCGCTGAACATGGACTGGCCGGTCGACAAACTGCACGTCTACATACTCGACGACGGCCGCCGCAAGGAATTTGAGGAGTTTGCCTTCGAGGCAGGCATCGGCTACAAGACCCGCCCTGACAACCTCCATGCCAAGGCGGGCAACATCAACGCCGCGCTCAAGAGCATCGACTCGCCCTTCGTGGCCGTATTCGACTGCGATCATGTGCCCACGCGCAGTTTTCTGCAGATGACCGTCGGCTGGATGATGCGCGACCCCAAACTTGCCATGCTGCAGACGCCCCACCACTTCTACTCGCCCGATCCGTTCGAGCGCAATCTGGGGCAGTTCCGCGTCATTCCCAACGAGGGCGAGCTGTTTTACGGGATTGTGCAGGACGGCAACGACTTCTGGAATGCGACCTTCTTCTGCGGCTCCTGTGCGGTGCTGCGCCGCGAAGCGCTGGACGAGATCGGCGGCATTGCTGTCGAGACTGTCACCGAGGATGCGCACACATCTCTGCGCATGCAGATCAACGGCTGGGGCACGGCATATATCAACATTCCCCAGGCAGCGGGATTGGCCACGGAGCGGCTTTCGGCGCACGTGCACCAGCGCATCCGCTGGGCCAGAGGCATGATCCAAATCCTGCGGATTGAGAATCCTTTGTTCGCGCCGGGTCTGAAGCTTCCGCAACGGCTGTGCTACTTCAACGCCATGTGCCATTTTCTCTATGCGGTGCCGCGGCTCATCTTTCTTACCGCGCCCTTGATCTTCCTGCTGCTGAATCACACCAATATTCCCGGATTCTGGGTCGCCATTGTGGCCTATGCCGTGCCGCACCTTACGCTCGCCAGCATAACCAACGCACGCATTCATGGCGAGCACCGGCACTCCTTCTGGAACGAGATCTACGAGACAGTGCTGTCGCCCTACATTCTGCTGCCGACCATGATGGCGCTGTTGAATCCCAGGCTGGGCAAGTTCAACGTGACGGCCAAGGGCGGCGTGGTGAAGCGCACGTTTTTCGATGCCCGCATCGCGCAGCCATTTCTTATTCTGCTGTTGTTGAACCTGGCTGGGCTCATCGTCGCCATTCCGCGGTTTTTCCTGTGGGACAGCGACCGCCCCGGCACGGTGCTGATGAACGCCGCCTGGTGCCTGTTCAATGTCATCATCCTGGGCGTTTGCACGGCGGTGGCGCGGGAGATGCAGCAACTGCGGAGGAGGGTCCGCATCAGCGTTGTGACCCCGGTGATGGCGCGCACGGCGGACGGGCGGCTGATCGCGGGAGAAACCATCGACATGTCCTCCGGCGGCACCAGCATCCGCTTCAAAGAGCCCGTGACATTTGCCGCGCAGAGTGCGGTGCGGCTGTCGTTCCCCTTTCCGGCTTTGAGCACCGAACTGCCCGCAACTGTGGTCTCCGCGGAAGGATTCATCCTGCGCGTGCGTTTCGAGGCATTGACCATCGCCGAACAGGAAGTTCTTGCCATGGCGCTCTACTCTCGTGCCGACTCATGGCTGGGCTGGGGCGAGTCGCGCGAGAGCGACGATGTGATGCGCAGCATGGGACATATTCTTCGGATCTCATTCAAGGGACTGATGCAGACCTTCCAAAGCCTGTTTGGCGGCGGCGATGGAAGCGCGCACGAGAAAACCGCGGCTCTCTCCGCGGCCCGTTCCGCGGTCATCTTCCTGATTACCACGATTCTGCTTGGCTTCACGCACATCGTTAAGGCACAACATCCGGGCGCAGCGGCAGGAGCGCCGAATGCCGCATCAAGCGTCGGGTCCGCTGCTTCAGCAGCCCAGACTGGCCCGCCGGACAGGGGCGCGCCGGTTCCTCCGGGCGAGTACCGCGATGCATTCACGCTCAATGAAGCCGGTTCGCCTCAGATTGAACTGCACGGCGCCGACAGCCGCCGCGAGATCCGCTTCTCGCTGCCGCAGACGCACGTTGTCCGCACCGCCAGGATCCACTTCAACTATGCTTTTTCTC
The DNA here is from genome assembly GCA_964445025.1 of uncultured Occallatibacter sp. Taxonomy (GTDB): domain Bacteria; phylum Acidobacteriota; class Terriglobia; order Terriglobales; family Acidobacteriaceae; genus Telmatobacter. Next base: position 6,479 of record CAYUJM010000005.1, read on the forward strand.
CCAGCCTGCTGCCGCAGTTGAGCCAGCTGAAGCTGATGATGAACGGGGCGCTGTTTGCGACCGTCCAGCCGACGCCGGGCCAGGAAGGCGGCAGCGACGCACACGACACCGAGGCCGATTTCACCATCCCGCCGGAACTGCTGGTGCACGACAACACGCTCACCATCCAGTTCATCGGCCACTACACCACGGTGTGCGAGGATCCGGCGAACAGCACGCTGTGGGCGCGCATTTATCGCAATACCTACCTGGATATTCAGGGCGAGTTGCTGCCGCTGGCCGACGATCTGAAGCAACTGCCCATGCCGTTTCTCGATGCGGCGGTGAATCAGCCTCTCAGCATCCCTATCGTCTTTGCATCCGTGCCCAGCTTCAAGGCCATCCAGGCTGCGGGCGTGGTATCGAGCTATTTCGGACTGCTGTCGGAGAACAGGCCGGCGCGTTTCCCGGTGCACATCGGGCAGATTCCGCAAGGCAACGCACTCGTGATTGCAGACGGGCCGGAGCATCTGCCGCCGGGGCTCAACCTGGCCGGCGTGAGCGCGCCCACGGTGGCCATGAGGACCAATCCCAACGATCCCTTCGGCAAAGTGCTGGTGATTGCCGGGGCCACCGCGGAGCAGGCGCTGATTGCGGCGCGAGCGGTGGCGCTGCACAGCGATATGCTCAACGGCGCGGATGCGCCCATCGACAACTTGATATTGCCCGACCGGCGCAGGCCCGACGATGCACCTCGCTGGGCGCGCACCGACCAGACCATAGCGCTGTGGGATTACGCAAGCGCGGATCAGCTGCAGGGAGACGGATCGGCGCCGCTCAATGCCTACTTCCGCATTCCGCCGGACATCTACTACCAGGGCAAGCCGAGCAACGCGGTTCTGCGCCTGGCCTATCGCTACAATTCGATTCCCATCGGCCCCATCTCCAGCATGCAGGTGCGCGTCAACAAAGCATTCCTGGGCTCGGTTCCGCTGGTGCCCGGACAGCAGGCCTCGCGGGAGACGAAGGTCGACGTGCCGGTTCCGGTTGTAGATCTGCGGCCCTTTTCCAACACCCTTTCGTTTGACTTCGCGTTCCAGACGATCAAGAAGGGCGGCTGCCAGGACACCGCGCCCATCAACATGCAGGGAGCCATCCTGCGCGATACGTATCTCGATCTGCGCGGCTATCCGCACTACGCGCCCCTGCCGAACCTGGAGACTTTCGCCAACGCCGGGTTCCCGTTTACGCGCGTGGCCGACCTGAGCGAGACGACGGTAGTGCTCCCGTCGGCGCCCAGCGAGCAGGAGATCGAGACATTCGTTACGCTGATGGGCCACTTCAGCCGCCAGACGGGTTTTCCCGCGCTGAGGGTCATCGTGGCCGGCGTGGATTCTCTGCAACAGGGCGCCAACACGGACTTTCTGATCATCGGCACGGGCGACGACCAGCGCGCCTTCGAGAAGCTCAGCAACGACCTGCCCGTTACGCTGCGCGGCGGCCAGATCCAGGTACGCGATACGCAGGGCTTCTTCGCTCCCGTGCTGCACAACAATTGGTGGAACCTCCAACCCAATGAGCACTCCGAGAGCGGCATGCTGGCTGCCGGCGGAGCGCCCGACGCGCTGATCGAGGGCGTACAGTCGCCGTACGGGCCCGGAGGCGACCGCAGCATTGTCGCCATCCACTTGAAGGACGCAGCGGCCTTTGAGCCGTTCATGACGGCGTTCATCGCGGTCCAGCAGGCAGGCGATATCTCCGGTTCGGTCTCCGTGCTGCACGGCGCTGAGTTCCATTCCTTCCGCATCGGAGCGGAGGTCTACCATGTTGGTGTTCTGCCGTGGTGGACGCGTTTGACCCTGTGGTTCATGGAAGTCCCGTGGCTGGTTGCCGTGGTGGTGATGATTCTGGCCTTCCTTCTCGCCATCTGGACCAGGCAGTGGCTGCGCGGCAAGGCTCGGGCGCGCCTGAGGATGATTACGAATTAGGGAGGGCTCGGAGATCAGCTGCTGCCGGCTTCGCAAGTGCGGCGCTCTTCACGGTCCGTGGGGCATCTCCGTCACCGCGTGGCGCGTTGTGCAAGAATTCGCAGGAGTGGACTGCTGACGGACGGAGAGATGGCGCCATGAGCCCGCGCACATGCAAGCTGGGCACGCACTGGCTGTTGATGATTCTGCTCTGCGCGCTCTCGGCGGCGGACGGATGCAGAGACGGCTCGTGGCCGCTGTGGGACGCTTATGCGGCGCACTTCATTGACGCCCAGAGCCGGGTCATCGACCACGCCAACGGGAACCGCACCACATCCCAGGGTCAGGCCTATGCGATGTTCTTCGCGCTGGCGGATGATGACCGCCGCACGTTCGAGCGCTTGCTCGCATGGACCGAGGTGAACATGGCGGATGGCGACCTGGGAACCCATTTGCCGGGCAGGCTCTGGGCCCAGGACAGCGACGGCGTGTGGAAGTTACAGGACTCCAACCCGGCCTCGGATGCCGATGTCTGGATGGCCTATACGCTGGTTGAGGCGGGCCGCTTGTGGAACGTGCCATCCTACACAGCTCTGGGTCGGGCCATGGTGGCCCAGATCGCCAAGAACGAGGTCGCCGATCTTCCCGGCTTCGGTCCCATGCTTCTACCCGGACCCACAGGATTCCAGCACGGCCAGAGCTGGACGCTGAATCCCGGTTCGATGCCGCTGTTTCTCTTTCAGCGCCTGGCCACGGTGGACCCGGCAGGCCCGTGGCGGCAGATCGCCTTCGGGATTCCGCGCATGCTCGAGGAGAGCGCCCGGCATGGCTACGCGATGGACTGGGTGAACTATATTCCAGGCGACGGTTTCATGCCGGCTCCGACGATCGAGGCGGGCAACAAAGACGGCGATGTTTCCGGCGGCAGCTACGACGCAATCCGCGTTTATCTGTGGGCCGGGATGATCGACGGCTCCGGCAATCTCCGGGCCCAGGTGATTGGCAGCATCCCTGGCATGAGTGCGTACCTTGCCAATCATGATGCCCCCCCTCAAAACGTCAGTGACCGGGGCATTCCTATGGCGCAAGATGGACCTGTGGGATTCTCGGCTGCCGTGCTGCCTTATCTGAGGGCTTTCCCAAACACCTCAAGGATCAGCGCCCAGCAGATGGTGCGCATCGCCCGCATGCGCGATGCCTCCACGGGATTGTATGGAAAGGATTTGGCATATTACGATCAGAGTCTTGTCCTGTTTGCCACCGGGTTTATCGATGGGCGATTCCGGTTTGGTGCGGGCGGAGAACTGAACGTAGAATGGAAGCGCTGATGAGGGTTGGCTGGGAGGCTTTGAGCAAGGGGCCGATGGCTGTCTGCTGCCTTTTTTTGGCGCTGCAGCCAGGCCTCGCTCAAAACACCTCCCGCAAGCCCGTGGCGGAATCTCCTGGAACCGCCAGGGCCATGCTGGCGGGGAAGGCGCAGGTACTTGACTCGCGCGGCCGGCCGGACATGGCCATCCAGTTGTGGCAGCAGATTCTGCTCTCCGATCCCAACAACGTCGAAGCTCTTGCCGGCCTGGCCAGGGATCTGAAATTGACCGGCTCCGACAAAGCTCCGGAGGTGCTGGCCCGGCTGCGCAAAGTGAGTCCGAACGACCCGAACATTGCCAAAATTGAAGCAATGGGCAGCACGCGCGCGGAGAGCGACCAGCTTCGCCATGCGGGAGAGTTGGCGCGGCAGGGCAAAGCCGCGGACGCCATGCGCATCTACAGGCAGTTGTATGGCGACCGGCCGCCGGATGGGGATATCGCGCTGGCCTACTACCAGACGCTGTTCGCGACTGCAGGCGGCAAGCAGGAGGCGATCAACGGCATGCGTGCAGCCGCGGCACGCAACCCCGGCGATGCGCGCTATGGCGTGGAACTGGGCACCATGCTCGCCAACAACGAAAAGACCCACTCCGAAGGCATCCGCATGCTCGAGGAGCACCCCAGGGATCTGAACGCGCAGGCAGCATTGCGCCAGGATGTCTTGCGGGACTCGGCCAACCCGGTCTATGCCCCGGAGGTTCGCGAGTATCTCAAGGAGCATCCCGAGGACGCGGAAATTGCCTCGCGGCTCAAAACGGAGAGTTCCTCTCAACCCAAGAAGGATGAGGAACCCAGCCGTCCGCAGCCGAGCCCCGGCATCGGCCGAGCGACGCCCGAGCAGGCCGCATATGAAGCGCTCAAGGAGCACCACCTGGGCGAGGCTGAAAAACGCTTCATGGCGATTCTGGACAAGGAGCCGAATGACGGCCGCGCCGCCGCGGGGATGGGTCTGGTGCGGATGCAGGAGAGGAACTTCGGCGATGCCATCAATTTCCTGACCCAGGCCGAATCGGATGGCTTCAAGGGGCGCGCGGTTGAAGATGCGCTGGCCAATTCGCAATTCTCCTTTACCATGGGCCTGGCGGCGCAAGCCTTGAATGAGAATCAACTCGATTTGGCCGCGGCCAAGTATCGCGAGGCACTCGCGATGCGTCCGCACTCACCCCAGGTGCTCGACGGGCTGGCAGGACTGCTCCTCAGGGAAAAGCAATATACGCAGGCCGCGGCACTCTACGATCAACTGGTCGAGGTTCAGCCGAACTCGACGGACGGCTGGCGCGGATTGTTCCTGGCCTACGCGCAGGACAGGCAAAACGACGAGGCGTTGGCCGTTGAAGCGCGCTTACCCACGTCAGTGAAAGACGCTCTGACCCGGGACCCCGAGTACCTGCGCGAGCTGGCCGCGATTTACCTTTCGGAGAACCGCACCGCCGAGGCGCAGCGCACCCTTGCCGAGGCGCTGGCGCTGCCGTTCCCCGGCAACGGAAGCGCACTCAATGCGGAAACCAAGCTGGAGTACGCCGGAATTCTGATGGAGGCGAAGCGCTACAGCCAGGCGGCAGCGCTCTACGAGCGCATCCTCGGCGACGATCGCGGCGACCTTTCCGCATGGATGGGCATGGTGAGCGCTCATCACGAGATGGGCGAAGACGCGTTGGCCATCGACGATGTGCAGAAGATGCCGCCGGCCGCATACGAGGCCGCGCTTGGCGACCCCAGCTTTGTGAGCACGCTGGCGGCGGCTTATCGGCAGGCTAACCAATTGGATGTGGCGCAGGGAATGCTGGAACGTGCCGTCAAGCTGCAGATCGCTTCCGCGGGCGAGCCCGGCGCGGAGTTGGAACTGCAACTGGCGGGCATCTACCTGCAGCGCAACGACGTGGCTCACGCGTACGAGATCTACCACCAGGTGCTGGATCGCGTTCCCGACAGTACAGGCGCCTGGAAAGGGCTGATTGCCGCGTTGCTGGCCGGCGGCCGCAGCACCGAGGCCGCGCAGGTGATCGCGGTGATCCCTGCGCGGGTGCGCAAGGGGCTCGACGTCGACATCGCATTCCTCGAGACCGAGGCCAGTGCATACGCTGCAACCGGCGACGTGGCCCGCGCCGCAGAATGCATGGATCGCGTGCTTGCGCACTACGCCAGTCTGCACACAGAGCCCCCTGCCGCGGTCGAGATTCAGAATGCTTCGCTGCTGTTGGAGACGCAGAATGATCGCGCGCTCTACGCCGCACTGATGCGGCTGGGCGGACGCACCGACCTGACCGTTGCACAGCGCGATACGGTCGAGGACATCTGGGCTGATTGGAGTGTGCGCCGCGCCGAGGCAGCCATGGATAGCGGAAATGCGCAGCGGTCCCTGGACATCCTGGATGCGGCATCGCAGGCCTTCCCAGACAACCTGACCGTCAGCAAGGCAGTGGCTGAAGGCTATGAACGGGTGGGCCGGGCCAAGGAGTCGCTGGCGATTTACAAGACGATCCCCATGCAGGATGCCACGCCGGGCGATTTTCAGGGAGCTATCGGCGCGGCCCTGGCGGCCAACGACAGGAGCCAGGCAGAGGCCTGGCTGCGGCAGGCGCTGGAGCGCTTTCAGCGCGACCCGGCGATCCTGATGACAGCGGCGCGCTTCGAACAGGCACGCCGCGACAACCAGCGCGCGGCGGCTTACTACCGCGCGGCACTGGCCAACATGCCTTCGGCCAGCCCGACGGAGAAGCTGGCCCAGGTGCTGGTGTACCCGGAGCAGGACACCGGGGCTCGCCGCGTTGTGACTACGACCGAATTGCAGCGCCTGCTCAACCCTGACTTCGAGCAATCTCCAGGTGCCGCCCAACCTTCGTCCCTGCCCGCATACGTACCGGATCGCAACAAGGGTTCAAAACTCGCGGCGCCCGCGCCTTCGTCCGCTCAAAAAACGAGTGCCCCGCTCGCTCCCGGTCAGAGACAGTCGCCGCCCGCGCCGGTTTATGTGCCTCAATCCTGGACCCGGCCGCGTACCGAGACTGCGAGCCAGCAGCTTCGCCACTCCCAAGATGCCGTGGCTGCTCCCAAGCGCAATTCTCGCCGCGGCCGGAATACTTATAACCTGCCGCACCTGATGTATGCGACGCTTTCGGAGAATCCCGGATCACGGGCGCACCGGAACGCATGGTCGACGGGGAACGCCTATTTGCGTACTGCGTCCTTTGCCGGCAAGATTCTGTCTCCGGCTCATGCGGCGCCCACGATGCGTGAAGGCAGCCTTGCGGCGCCGCGGACGGCTCCGAACGGCGGCAGCCGGCAGGTGGAGCTCTCCGCAAACCCGCCGCACTCGCAGGCCTCCGACGCGTGGAAGAAACTCGTCTTCTCGCTGATGGCCAGCAAACGCAACGCGAAGGCGCTTCAGGAGCTGAGAAAGATTCCACCCTCCGTGCGCCGGCAACTGGAAGCCGATGTCGAGTTCGCCAAGGCTGAAGCCAGGCTCTATCGTGCTGTGGGCGATCTTCCCCACGCCGCGTATTACCGGGACAGGGTGGAGAAGTTCTACGCCCTGCATCGCGCCGGGGCGCAGCTGGCGGAGCAAAGCGCGACGAAGAGCGCAGACATGCAGGCGGCTACGAGCAAGGCCCAGACCGGCAACCAGGTGCGCACCGCAAGCGGCTCGGCTCCGTCTGCTGCGAGTCTTTCGCCCTACAGCGGCAAGATGCACGTGCCGCCCGCGGAGGAGACCGTCGATTCCACCGCCCCGGTGACTGGCAATGCCGTTGCACAGTCCGCGCCGCCGCCGGTGTGGACTCCCGGTAACTCGACTGGCGCTCCCAATCCGTCGCCGGCTCTGCGCATCACATCTGAGCCCTTGGGCCCTCTGGCCGCGCAGGCGCAGGCCCTGTTCGCCGACCAGACCGACAGCCAGCTCACGCAGGGCTCGGCATCGGCAATCCACAACGGTGCGAATGCACCAGCCGTCCCGCTGCCGGGCACCTCCAACACGAGCCGGTACAACGTGGCGCAGTACGCGCCCTCGGCCCAGCAGGCAGCCACGGGGGCTTACTCGGCGCCCAAGCAGCAGCAACAACAGCCTGTGCCGCCGCCCGGCAATCCGCCCGCCGCTCAGCAATGCGTTCCGCATCTCTGTCCTCCTATACCTGCCAAGCCTTCAGCCGCGCACCGGCGCACCGCCAGGAAGAAGGCAACGCCGCCAGCGCCCCAGGCTATCCAACCGAGCCAGCCCACGCTGGCGCAGGCTCCGGCAGAGGCAAACAGCCACGCGAATGAAGCTCCGCAGCCAGTGCAGGCACCGGCCGAAGTGAGGGCGCCCGCGCCAGCCCCGGCTCCCACAACCGACACCGGCCTGAGCGACGAGCAATTGCAGGAGCGCAATCTGCCTCCTCTGCGCGGACCGTGGATCCGCAACCAGCGCCAGGGAAATCCGTGGAGCCCGCGCGACGAGGCGGAGATGCAGTTGCGCTCCATCGAGTCCGGCTACAGCCCGTGGTTCGCGGGCACGGGAGTCATCAACTTCCGGCCCGGAGATGCAGGCTATGACCACCTGGCAGCCATGGAAGCTCCGTTTGAGATTTCCATGCCGATGGGCTTGAACGCACGGCTTTCCATTGTCGGCAAGCCCGTTTTTCTCGATTCCGGGCAGGCCAACGGCGCCAGCGTTATTACCGTGCAGGAGACGACGGCGGCCGGCAATTCGCTGGTCTCGATTCCCCAGCCCATTGGCACGCTGACCGCAACGGCAACTACGCTGCCTGCGCAGCAGAATGCGGTGGGAGTGGGCGGCGAGGTGCAGCTGGCCTTTCCGCAGTTCGCCGTGGCCGCCGGATATATGCCGGAGGGTTTTCTTATCACCACGCTTACCGGGCGCGCCATGTGGAAGCCGGGCAACGGCCCCGTCACATTGAGTTTCAGCCGCGAGCCGGTGCGGGATTCGCAGCTCTCCTACGCAGGCCTGCGTGATCCGAATGGAGGTGCGCCGGGAACCCTGGGACAGATCTGGGGTAGCGTGATGGCCAACCAGGGGAACGTTCAGTTCGCACACGGCGACGCGGGGTCTGGGTTCTACCTGGGCGTGGGCGGCCAGTATCTGGCGGGCCATTCGGTTGAGATCAACAACCGCATGGACGGCGATGCCGGGGCCTACTGGCAGCTGAAGGTCTTTCCCGAATACGGCAACCTGAGCATTGGCGCCAACTTCTTCGGCATGCACTACGAGCACAACGAGAACGCTTATACGCACGGCATGGGCGGCTACTTCAGCCCGCAGTCCTACTTCCTGGCTAACGTTCCCTTTACCTGGGTGGGCCACTACGGCACGCACTGGCACTACAACGTGCTCGGCAGCCTGGGCGTGCAGGCCTTCCAGGAAGACCTGACGCCGCTGTGGCCGCTGGCCGTGGACAAAGCGCTGGAGACAGCTTTGAACGACGCCATGCTGCCGGCGCGGACCAGTGTGGACGCAAATTACGATCTGCGCAGCCAGGTGTCGTACCAGATTGGACCGCATTGGTTCGCAGGCGGATTCGTCAGCTCGAATAACTCGCGCAATTATCCCACGGTCAGCGCGGGATTCTCCGTCCACTACATGTTCCGCACTCAGCCTTCCACCGCCACCACGCCCACCGGAATCTTTCCCATTGAGGGTTTGCGCCCCTTCACAGTGCCATAATCCTGTCGTTTGGTTGAATTCAGGAGAGGCGATGCCTGCATCTTCTCCCCTTTTTCTTCCTGGCCGCACATGGAACGGCGTGTCCGGTTCTGCTCGAATCGGGCAGTCCCGCTGATCCCTTCGTGCTATACCGGCGCGCTACGGCCGATGTTAGGGTCGAGGTGAGGAGAATCCTGTGACTCTCATCAGCTTCCTGGCCAAGCAGTTTATCGGCGTCATTGAGTGGAACGAGCCGCAAGACGGCATTCTTGCCTATCGCTATCCCATGCAGGACCTGGAGATCCAGAACGGCGGCCAGCTCACTGTGAGCGAGTCGCAGGTGGCGGCCTTCGTCAACGAAGGCAGGATCGCCGACGTCTTCGGACCCGGCCTGCACACGCTGAACACGCGCAATCTGCCCATCCTCACCGACCTGATGAACTGGGACAAGGACTTCGAGTCGCCCTTCAAGTCGGAGGTCTATTTCTTCTCGACGCGGCTGCAGATCGACCAGAAGTGGGGCACCGCGACGCCCATCACCATCCGCGACAAGGAATTTGGCGCAGTGCGGCTCCGCTGCTTCGGCATCTATTCCTATCGCATTGCCGATCCGCGGACGTTCTTCAAGCAGGTGAGCGGGACCCGCGAGTGCTACTTTGCCGCCGACCTCGAAGGCCAGTTGCGCGACACCATCCTCGCGGCCATCACCGACATCTTTGCCAACAGCGGCTTGCCGTTCCTCGATTTGGCCGCCAACCAGGCTGCGCTTGCCGCCAAGATCGTGGAGCAGGTCAAGCCGGCCTTTGCCGCGCTTGGCCTGGAGTTGAACCAGTTTGTGGTTGAAAATGTCTCCCTGCCCGACGAACTGGCCAAGGTTCTGGATCAGCGCATCGGCATGAACATGGTGGGCGACGTGGGCCACTATACGCAGTACGCCGCGGCCGAGTCACTTGACCTGGCGGCCGCCAACACCGGCGGAGGCGCAGGCGTGGGTATGGGCCTGGGCGCAGGCGCCGCCGTTGCGCAGGTGCTGTCGGCGTCGTTCAAGGCGCCGGTTGCAGCTCCTGTCGGTGCTGCAGCAGTCGCGGCTTCAGTTGCTCCCGCGGCGGCGGACACCAAGTTCTGCATTGAGTGCGGCAAGCCCATTCCTGCGCGGGCCAAGTTCTGCATGGAGTGCGGGAAGCCACAGTGAACTGCCCCGCGTGCGGCGCTCCGATCACGCCCAAGCCGGATACGCAGGGCTACCATTGCGACTACTGCCACGCCGTCTTTTTTCCCGGCGAGGAAGACGACGGCGTTGAGGCTTCAGCCGAGCCGATTCAGTCGAGTTCCGGCCCGAGCCTTGCATGCCCACTCTGCCGCGTGCCTCTGGTCAAAGCCACCATCGCGAAAGTCCCGCTGCTCTATTGCACCCAGTGCCATGGGCTGCTGATGCCCATGCCGGTGCTGCAAGCGCTGATCGATGAACTGAAGACGGGAAAGAAGAAGCCCGCTGTGCAGACGCCTCCTGACCGGGGCGACCTGAAGCGGACGATACAATGTCCGAATTGCAACCGGCGCATGGACACCCATTTCTACGCCGGACCCGGCAACGTCATCGTTGACTCCTGTGCGGATTGCAGCCTGCTCTGGCTCGATCGCGGGGAGTTGACGCGCATCGTGCATGCGCCAGACGAAGGGGACGCGGACGAACTGGAGTGGTAGTCAGCCAAAAGACCGCTAAGCCAAGCCGCGTTTCCCAAGCTGACTTACGCGTGCAAAGAGCCGAGAGGAAGGGCGCGCGTAGTTTTTTGGCCTCAGCAGTCTTGTCTCGGGGCACGACTTCACAGCCTGCGGAAAAACTCGAAGGGGAGGGAGGCGGGGGTTTCAACACCCGCACAAAGTACGCAGAATCAATGCTGGATTTAGCCCCGGAAGAACGCTCGATGCCAATTCTGCCCAAAATCTGGAGTTCTCTCCCAGCCTGTGAAGGCGTTCCCTGATACAGACCCCGAATCCTATTGAAATCAGTCTTTCCGGAGCCGGCGGATCCGTGCCCTGATACAGGCAACAACGGCGGGAAACGACTCCCGTTCGTCGCCGTTGAAGCGCCTTTTCCGGCGTACTTCCAGGTCTCGCTCGCAGAAGAATGCATGGAGAAATAAAGAAAGTTAAAAATAAATCTTGCAATAATTAAAAATATTGAGTAATGTTCTCCGTGTAGTTGAGAAAAAGAGAACTGATCCCAATGGCATCTAACCCCAAACCCGCTTCCGAATGGCAGGAGCTGCTCCGCATTGCGCAGGGCGGGTCGCTGGTTATCGAGCGGGTGCGCATCCCCGAGAAACAGATTGCGGTCGAAGGGGCTTTCACGCTGCCGGAGCTGGCGCGGCTGAGCCTGGAAGACCAGGTCTTCATCGTCGCTTTCTTGCGCTCGCACGGTTCCATCAAAGAGATGGAGCAGACCTTCGGAGTGAGCTACCCGACCATCAAGGCCCGGCTCAACCGCATCAACGGGCAACTGAATTTCGTTGAAACCGACCCCTCGCCCTCGCGCGCGGAGATCCTGGCCCGTCTCAAGGACGGCGAGATCACCGCGGACGAGGCCATACGCAACCTGGAGGCATTGAAATGACTCCGAACTTCGCCGTCATCGGCATTGAGACTCCGCATTGGCACACGCCGCGGCTCTGGATTCCGTTGTTCCTGTTCTGGATTCCGGTCATCCTGTTTTCGCCGATCATCTTCCTGGTTTTGGTCGCTGTCGCCATTGCCGCTCACACCAATATCTGGCGGCTGATCGCGCTGTTCTGGGGCATCCTCGTGAGCCTGCCGGGAACGCACGTCCATGTCCGCACGGAAGGGAACCAGGTTCTGGTTCGGATTCTGTAGAGGCCGCCATGCGCAACGATCGCCGCACCATTTTGTCTCTTGTCGCGCTGGGCCGCATCACGCCGGGTGAGGCGGAACGGCTCCTGATTGCCTGGAACGAAGGGCGCGAGGGGCTGTGGATTTTTGTTGCCTGCATCGCCGCGGCGCTGCTGGCCCAGGTTAACCCGCAACAGGGTGTCGAAGCCCTGAAGCACATCGCACATGCGCTGTTGCCGGGCGGCTCGCTGCACCACGCAGTGGCACTGGTCACGCGCCTTTGGGGAGGAATGCAATGAACGAGAATCGCCGTCAAATTCTGGAGATGCTGGCCGCGGGCAAGATCACAGCCAACGAGGCCGAAAGATTGATTGCCGCTCTCGAATCGGGTCCGGCAACGACCGTGGGAGAATACTCCGGCTCCACAGCGGGCGCGAATGGTGGCAATGGCGCGGCAGTGAAGACACGCGCCAAATACCTGCGCGTGCTGGTGGAGGCTGACGAGGATATGACCGGGCTGAAGGGGCCAACCACGGTGAACGTGCGTGTGCCCATGCAGCTGCTGCGCGCCGGCGTGCGCCTGGCCAGCCTGATCCCGCCCCAGGCGCATCAGCAGCTCGACCAGGCCCTGAGCCAGCACGGCGTGCCCCTGACGCTGTCACAGATCAAGCCCGAGAATCTTGAGGAGCTGATCGACCACCTTGAAGACCTTACGGTGGATGTGGATAGCAAAGACGGAGGCACAACCAAGGTGCGCGTCTTCTGCGAATAAGCGCCATTTCAGCCCTTGCGCTGCGGCTTTTGCATCGGCACCACCTGCACGGTGACGTCGCGTACCTCGGAGAGGAAGCGATTGAGCACCGAGCCGCGCAGCAGAATGTCGAAGCGCGAACGCACAGATTGTCCGAAGACCACGTGGGAGATGTTTTCCTGCTGGGCAAAGCGGATGAGCGCATCCGAGACATTGCGGTCGACGAGCGAGACCACCTGGGCGCCCAGATCGCGGGCCATGCGCTGGTACTCTTCCAGGCGGTGGTAGGCTTCGGGGTCTCCGTGGCCCTTGTCGTCAGGGCGCGTGACGTAGACGGCGTACCAGTTGCTGGCCAGGCGGCCGGCGATGCGCGCGCCCACGCGCAGCAGCCGCTCGGTACCGGGCCGTGTACTGAGGCAGACCATGACCTTTTCGGGAATCGGCGCCTGCTCCAGGCCCTGGTTGCGGCGATACTCGGCGGCGCGGTTGCCCACCTGCTCGGCGGTGGTGCGCAGGCTCAGTTCGCGCAGCATGTTCAGGTTGCCCTTGCGGAAGAAGTTGGCCAGCGACTGCTCCACCTTCTCGGGCGCGTAGATCTTGCCGGCGCGCAGGCGTTGCCGCAATTCGTCCACGGTAACGTCCACGTTGACCACTTCGTCAGCGCGCTTCAGGAAGCTGTCGGGAACCGTCTCGCGAATGACGGTGTTGGCGGAGCGGTTGACGGCGTCGTTGAGCGTTTCCAGATGCTGGATGTTGACCGCCGTCATCACGTTGATGCCGGCATCCAGCAACTCCAGCACGTCTTCGTATCGCTTGCGGTTCTTGCTGCCGGGGACGTTGGTGTGGGCCAGCTCGTCCACCACCACGGTGTTGGGGTGGCGCGCCAGAATGGCGTCCACATCCATCTCTTTCAGGTTCACGCCGCGGTAGGGAATCACGCGCTGGGGGATGATCTCCAGATCGCGGATGCGGGCCTCGGTCTCCTTGCGGCCGTGAGATTCCACCAGGCCGATCACCACGTCCACATCCTGCTGATGTTTCATCAGGTGGGCATCGTTGAGCATGTGGTAGGTCTTGCCCACGCCCGGAGCGGCGCCAATGTAGATGCGGAGCTTGGCGGGTTCCTGCTGTTTCTCCAGTACAATCTCGGGCATCAACCCACCTCGACAGGGTGACGGGTTGACTCCACCGCCGCCACGGGTAGCGTGAAGCGAAACGTGGTTCCGTGGCTCAGGCGGCTTTCCACGGCGATCTGGCCGCCGAGCGATTCGACCAGGCGCCGGACCAGCGCCAGGCCCAGGCCGGAGCCGCTTTCCGACATGGGATTGAAGCGGTCGAAGATGGTGCTGAGCCGCTCGGCCTCAATGCCGCGGCCTGTATCGCGGACGGTGAACTGGACGGAGTCTTTTACTTCCTCGGCGGCCAGCAGTACCTCGCCTTCGGGCGGAGTATAGCGCAGCGCGTTGGCCAGCAGATTGTCCAGAATCGAACGCAGCGCACGGCGGTCGGCCTTCACTACCGACAGGTCGGCGTAGGCGCGGACCTCAACGCGGATGCGCTTGCGCGATGCCTCATCGCAATAGCGGTCGCGGGCCTCGGTCAGCGCCTGTAAGGGGCGCAGCCGCTCCAGCTTGAATTCGCGCTTGCCCGTGTCCAGCTCCGCAACTTCGATCAGATCGCCCATCAGCTCGTCCAGCTTCTCGGACTCCTTGCCCGCAGCGGCTACCAGCTCTGCCTGCATCGGCTCCAACTCCCCGCCAAAGCCCTGTCCGAGCGCATAGAGCCCGCGCCGCAACTGCAGCAGCGGATCGCGCAGCTTGCGGCTGGCGACGGTGAGAAACTGCGTCTTGAAGCGGTCGGTGTCCTGCAGGCTGGTCACGTCTTCGAGAGTGGTCACCGTGCCCAGCAGCCGTCCTTCGGAGTCGCGCATGGGCGTGGTGCGCAGCCGGTAGCTGCGCTCGCGCTGGCCGATGCGCATGGGCAGCATGGACGCTTCGTCTTCGGCGGCCACTGCCGTTTGCATGGCCACGGCATCGCGAATGGCGCTGAGAATCTTGTCGCCGCCGGGGGTATTGGCCAGGGCCATGCGATCGGAGGCGGCGTCGCCCAGCAGCTCAGCCGCGGCCTGGTTCACTTTCAGGATGTGGCCCTTGCCGTCGGTTACGATGATGGGCTCGAAGATCGATTGCAACACCGCGTCAGAGAGCTGAAACTCCATCTGGCGGCGTCCGGCCTCGGAGTCCTGCAGATCGCGCAGGCGCACCGCCAGGCGGTTCAGCTCCGCGGCCAGCACGCCGAAGTCGTCGCGGCTCTTCCACGCGGTGCGGTAGCTCAGGTTGCCCTGGGCGATCTTGTGTGCATCCCGAGCCAGCTTGTGGATGGGCTGCAGCACAAAATAGACGGTCACCAGCTCGACCACCAGCGCCAGAAAAACGAAGACCCAGGCCAGTCCGAGCTGCCCTGCCGCCTGCAGAGCGCGATGCGTTACGGCGACCAGCCCCAGCGTGAGCGTGGCAAGCAGAACACAACCGAGAATGAGCCGCTGCGCAAGATTGAGCATGGCCCGGCCTCCGCGCCGGAACATACAAAGTGATGAGTTTAAGTAGTGTAGCCGGTCAAACGAGGCAACGAAAAGGACGGCATGCTCGAGCCTCTGTCCTTACCCTATTCGAATCAGCGTCGAGCAGCAACCCACGCACCTGTGCGGAGACCGTCGCGTCGCGCAAGGCTGCGGCGGGCGGAGGCTGGTGAGTCTCGTCTGGCCTTATCGGCGATTGAAAGAGCTTGAGCTCCCTGCGCCCTGAAATTCGCTGAGAAGAACGCGATTTCGTGAAGACCTGAGAATGTGATTCGTTACTTCCGAGTTGCCGAACCGACCGGAACCCAAAAACAACCTCAGCATTTCCACTCGATTAACGCTTTGGCCTATCGGTACCTCTCAACAAAGCTTCGGCGTGATTCGATGGACGCTGAGCAGACCCTGTAATGGCTTTCTAGCCGATGTGCCGATCCAAATGGAGGATGCGCTTTGCGTTATCGGAGGCGACTTTGCTTCGTTCATTCTCCGAGATTCTCGCATGCTCGATGAACTGAGCCGCCAGTTCTGTTTTTTCGAACGGATAGTCGATAGAGAACAACACATTGTCTACCCCCATGGCGTCCAACGCGCAGCGCAGCGGGGCATCGGCGCAAACTCCCGATGTGGTTATTGCGATGTTTCGTTTGATATAGAACGACGGCATCTGGGGGAGAGTCCTCGACCCACGATTGCAGACGCCCCAGCGGCTGTCGAACCGCCACAAATTGAGGGGCAGCGTTTCGCCCATGTGACCCAGCACCAGTCTGGCCTTTGGATAGCGCTCGAATACGCCAGCGAATATCAATCGCAACGCGTGAGTCGCAGTCTCGAAAGCCCAACTACATACCGGGCCCCAAAGCTCGGTGTGACCGGCATAGGTCGCAGGATGATCAACGGGGTTCGCAGGGTGAAGATAAATCGGAGCTTCGAGGTCGGCGACGCGCTCCCAAAAGACCGAGTATTTGTCCAGATCGAGATACTCGCCGTTCGTCTGGCCGTTGATCATGGCTCCCTGAAACTTGAGATCGCGCATGCAGCGTTCTAGTTCGTCTGCCGCTTCGACAGGATTGTGCATGGCCAAGTGGGCAAATCCACCGTACCGACTGGGACGTTTCTGAACCTCCCTGGCCAGAAAATCATTTGAGGATCTTGATTTTTTCAGCGCAACGGCGGCGTCCTTTTCAACCTGGACACCTGGCCCGGCAAGAGACAGGACTACAAAGTCAATTCGGTTCCGGTCCATAATTTCAATTCGTTTGTCACCGAGGTCGGGCAGGACGCCCAGGCCCAGCTTTGCAATCTCAGGACTGATGTTTGGGTACGTTTCTGCGAAGTACTCGATAAAGTCAGGCAACATGAAGTGTTCCTCGAGAGCGATCTTCCCCGGAGGCTTTCCCTTGGCTGCATCAGGCGCAGGCTGGTTCTGGGGAACTATTGCGAGACCTGAAGCTGCATTGGCTCCAGCAACGAGCGTCGCGCTCTTTAGAAAATCCCTTCGTCTCATGTCCTGTTTCTCCTTAGTCCCCTGTCAAGAGGCCGTAAATCATATCGTTCACACCAGTGGTTGGCGCCTATGCAGGACAATGCAATACGGAAAGTGCCTTCGCTATGGCCGCCGCCTGCGATCGTCATCGAACTTTTCTTCGGGGGATCAATCTGCTCCCCGTTGTGTCCGCTCAGGACCCTCCCGGCATCTGTCTTCAGGCAAAGACCGCAAGCGAGCCGCCATGGACTGTCCCGGTTAGTCGATGCTAAATTGCCGAAGCGCGAACTGGGGAGGCGTAGAGTCAAGTTCTGGAGTTCTGGATGTATGACGGGCCAACCGGAAGTAATTCTCAACGGAGAGAGTGCGCATAGTACGCGGGGCGGCCTAGGGAATCTGGCAGACCGCGACGACGGTGTTGTGCCAGCGGCATTCCAGGCCCTCCGATTGCGGGAGGTTGACCAGCACCCAGCTAACGCCGAACTGCGTCTTGAGCCGCTCGAAGTCGGCTCGCTGAAAGTGTTGCCAACCGGCCTGCGCCAACTGCTGGTCATGCCATGCGGGCGCAAGGCTCGGCACTTCCATCGCCACGGCGGTGTCTTTGATCCCGTCGGCCAGTTGGCTGCGCTCGGCTAGGGCACGGAAGCCGTGAAAGCCTTCGCCGGATGCGGCAAGGTAGCGCGGGTCGAGGGCGAAGTATGCGTCGGTGGGAGTGTTGCGGCGAATCCAGTCAAAGGCCTGCAGCCAGGGATTGACGCTGACCATGCCGGGAAGTTCAAGGTGGGCTCCGTCGTCGATCAGTTGCCACTGCGCCAGGAACATGCCGCCATTGATCGCCAGCAGGTAGACCGCCCAGCGCCAGGCCTTCGCCTTGAGCAGAAAACGGCCCAGCAGACCACCGGCGGCCAGGGCCATGAAGAGATAGACGAGCTGAAGGTAGCGCATGGGCTGCAGGGGAGTGAGGCGCACCAGCGCGTCAGGCGCCAGCAGGGCCATGGCGATCACCTGCTGGAAGACCCCATAGGCGAACACGGCCAGGGCGAAGCGGGCGAGCCGTTCCTGAGTTGGATTGCTCGATGCACGGGCCCATCTGAGTGCTGTTCGCCACAGTAGCCAGAACAGAAACAGCGGCGCCAGCGCGCCCAGCCACTCGTACCAGGCCCAGCGATAGACGGAGTAGTAGGTCTTGGAGGCCAGCGCCAGCCGCCAACTCGAAGTGGCGGGGGCAAAAACCCATCCCAGGGGCGCCGCGGCAGCCAGGGATCGCTGCACAGAGCGGGGCCGGAACCCCGCCGGCTGCGCCAGGGCGAGCGCGAGAAAGGCGCAGAACGACGTGCCCAGAGCCGCCATGATGGGATGGAGCAGAAACGCCGTGAGCAGAAGCGCAACCGTCTGCCAGCGTTTGCCGTCCAGAATCGATGAGACGGCAATCAGAATGAGGGCCGTGGCCAGGTTGCGCGGGTGCAGGTGCTGATCGGCTATATTCAGCGCGGTGCCGGCCACGGGCAGCGTGAACATGGCCGCCACCATGGCCACGGCTGCCCACTGGGCCCGGGTTTCCTCGAAGATATGGGCCGCGATTCTGCGGCAGGCCCAGAGGATGAGGAAGAGCGCCACAAACTGCCACAAAAGCTCTGCCCATGCGAGTGGAATGCCGGTCCAGCGGACAAAATGCGCCAGGGCAGAATCGAAGACCGTGGCCTGCATCTGCAGCTTGAAAAAGGCGGAGTCGTGAGGGAACAGGGATGGATTGAGGTCGGCTTTGATGGCAGCGAGATAGACGCCGTCGTCTTCAAAGCCGGGGTGATAGCCCATGACCAGAAAGCCGAGGACGGTGAAGAGAAACACAAGCAGGTTGTCGGGAAATATCCGTTTATGCTGCAAAAAGAAGTTCCTCGCGCGCGGGGTCGCTGCGTTCTTTTAAGACCATCCAGCTCTCCATCATACTTTCCTGCCCGGCGGCCTTACCTCAGGCTGAAGAATTTCAAGCGAACGGTCCGGTTTGAAGCCCTGAATCCAGTAAGTTGGACGGGAATTGAGACCTCCAAGCTCAGGATGCAAGGCCCGTGACCAGGTGGCAGGAAATGCGTCTAAACAAAAAGGGCTGCAGGGGCTATTTACTCCATATACACTTGGATAGAATGTCGACAACTTTAATTGGATCCTCAACCATGCCGATTGACGCCTCGGCGGGGTTGCCGCTGCCCGTCTCCGGCACCGCAAACCCCGCGCTGGAAAAGCTGGGACTGGTGATTCCCACCCTCTGCGAAGCGGAAAACATCGGCAAATTGCTCCCCCACGTCCGCTCCGTGCTCGATCCTCTCAAAATTCCTTACGAAATCCTGGTTGTCGACGATGACAGCCGTGACGGGACCGACGCCGTGGTCTCCGCCATTGCTCAGGAAGACCCGCGCGTTCGGCTCCTCGTCCGCAAAGGCGAGCGGGGATTGTCGGGTGCGGTTCTGCATGGCTGGCAGCGCACGGATGCGACTGTTCTGGGCGTGATGGACGCCGACCTGCAGCATCCTCCGGAACTGCTGCCGCAGCTGATTTCCGGAATTCAAAGCGGCAACGACCTGGTGATCGGCAGCCGTTATACCTCCGGCGGCGATCTGGGGCAGTGGAATCCGGTGCGAAAGCTGTTATCGGCCGCAGCCGTGTGGGTGACCTGGCCGCTGCAGCGTCGGAAGCTGCGGGCCAAGGACCCCATGTCGGGTTATTTCATGGTGCGCCGGCGCTGCCTGCCGCAAACAGAGTTCCAGAAGTCCGGCTTCAAGCTGCTTCTGGAGATCCTGGTGCGGGGCAGAATGCAATCGGTCAAGGAAGTTCCGTTTGCCTTTGGACTGCGCTACCGGGGGGCAAGCAAGGCCAACTTCAAAGTGGCCTGGGACTATGCCATGCTGCTGGCACGGCTCTATGCAGGAAAGCTCGGCTTCGGGCCCAGGGCCTAAAGCTAGAGGGCCGGAAGCAGCATGCGCAGCAGCAGGAATCCGCCCACGCCGGCGAAGAAGATCAGCGCCATGCGGATGCCCGGCTCGCGATTGACTTCGGGCACCAGGTCGGTGGCAGCCACATACAGCGCCACGCCGGCAGAGATCGGCAAGCCATAGGGCAATAGTCCTGGCGCCAGCTCAATGACTAACACGCCGGCCAGGGTAGCGCAGGCGAGGGCAACGGCGGAATAAAACGCCGCTGCACGGCTGCGTCCGCTGGCCAGCATCACGCTGGCCATAGTGAATCCCTCGGGCGCCTTGTGCAGCAGGATAGCGAGAAAAATCAGCACGCCCAGCCAGTTGGAAACCACGAATCCCGAACCGATGGCCACACCGTCAAAAAGCGCGTGCACGCTCAGCCCGGCCATGACTGAGTTGCTGGTGTGGCGGGAGACAAATTCGCCCGTGTGCGTCTCTTCGCCAAAGTGGAAGTGAGCGTTGATGGTGTGCTCCAGCAGATGCACTACGCAATAGCCGGCCATGATAAGTATGGGGCCCAGGCGCGGGCTCAGCTTGAGGCTCTCGGGGGCCATCTCGATCACTGCCGTGGCCATAAGAAAGCCTGCGCCGAGGGCTACGAAGTAGCGCAGATAGCGCTCCACGCCGCGCGCCCGCACGAGTACGAGTCCGCCGGCGACATCGGCCAGCGCGGCAATTGCGCCCAGGATCAGGGAGAGTCTCAGCATGATAACGGGTCCTAGATTGAGATACGGTCGAGGGTCGAGAAACGGCCGAACTCGCCGGCATGGCGCAAAGAATGAATGGTAGCCTGAAAGCGCATCAATTCCAAAAAGAAAAATCCAGTCAAATGAGCGAGGAGCGAAAAGATGGCAAGGATGGAAGGTGCGGTAGAAGGGCGTAAAGAGGGTCTGGCGCGGCCGGCAGCGCGCGCTCAGCTCTCCGCAGCCGCCGTATTCGTGGCCTTGCCGGCGATTCTCTTTTACGTAATTCTATTTCGTAATGCATTGAATCTTCCCGTCCTGGATGACTACGATGTGATCCTTGGGGTTTTGAACCGGCTCGTTCAAATCTCCAATATACCTGCGAGAGCGTCGTACTTTTTTGCCACGCAGCACGGAGAGTTCAAGCTTCTTCTGCTGCACGCGGTGGCCTGGCTTCAATTCTATCTCTGTGGCCGGATCGACTTCCGGCTGCTCTCGGCGGTGGGGAATGGTTTCATTCTCCTGCTGGCCGTCCTCCTGTGGAAGATGTTTCTTCCGAACCGGAAAGAGCTGGCCTTGCGCATGGCTCTCTTCATTCCCGTCTCGTGGCTGGTCTTTCAGCTCCAGTACTGCGAGACGCTCAATTTTGCCACTCCCGGACTTCAGCATGTCGCCGTGCTGCCCTTCTCGCTGGGCGCGCTCTATCTGCTCGTCCGCGGTGAACGCTGGGCATTTCTGTGCGCGTTGTCCTCCTTGATTCTGGCTGTTTCTGCGGATGGAAACGGGCTTCTCGTTGTCCCTGTCGGCCTGCTCATCCTGGCGCGGAGCCGGAAATGGGCGCGGATCGGGATCTGGAGCGCAGTTGCGGCCGCATGCATTGCGGTGTATGCCTACCGATACGACGTTTCGATGTCCGCTGCCGAACCGGGTCACTCGGTTCTTTCGGTTATCCTGCACTTCCGGCCCGATTATGCGATCGGATTCATTGGCGGCGCGGCCGGTTTCCCCTTCCGCTTGCGAGCAGCGAGTCTGCTGCTGGGTTCGCTGCTCTCCGCCTTCTTCGTGTGGATGACCTGGAGGGGATATCCTCGCAGGAATCCGGCCGTGGGATACTGCGTGCTGTTTCTACTGATCACCGCAGCCGGCGTGGCTGGACTGCGTTCGGACTTCGGCGTCGCCAACCTGCCCTCGCGCTACGCGATGTATTCCGCGCTATTCCTGAGCTTCGCCTGGATCGCGATCGTCGAAGAATTCCTCCAGGATCGCCGAGGACCTCTTCTCAACGACGGAGTTTTTTGATTGCCGTGACGGCAACCATCTTGTTCTCTCTCTCCATGGACCTGATCGGCTCGATGTACATCGCGGAGCGTGGACGCGGGCTGGTCAGAACGATGGCGGCGTTCGAACATGCGCCGCCTGGGGAAGCCGCAGCCTCGCCGATCCCTCCTGGAGTCTTCATCCATTCAGCCGCGGACACGGAGGCCTTCAAGATCCGGGCCAGGACAACGCTTCAGGAGTCGATCCGGCTGGGCATCTACCGGCCACCAGCACTCTGATGCGAGGGGGCAGGCGGGCAGAAACCAGGTTCGCGCTTCGGTTGCATCGTCGAGAGATCGCGCCGCGTCTTACCCGCTGTGGCGGATGTGCATCACGTCGCCATCCTGCACCACATATTCCTTGCCTTCCAGGCGCAACGTTCCGCGGCTGCGCGCGGCGGCCTCCGAGCCTGCTTCGAGCAGAGCGTCCCAGCGAATGGTCTCGGCGCGGATGAAGTGATGTTCCAAATCCGAGTGGATGGCGCCCGCGCCCTGCGGAGCCTTCGACCCGAGCGGGATGGTCCACGCGCGGCACTCATCCTCGCCCGCGGTGAAGAAGCTGATCAGCCCCAGCAGTTCATAGCTCTTGCGGATCAGCCTGACGAGGCCGCTCTCGCGCAGCCCATAGCTGCCCAAAAACTCCGCGGCCTCCTCGTCGTCCATCTCCGCCAGCTCGGCTTCCACCTTGCCGCAGATCGCTGTCGCTCCCGCGTTGGGCCTGCTGGACACTTCATTCAATTTAAAAGCGCCAACGGCGCCTTCCAGGTCGTCGCCCAGCGTGGTGCTCTCGCCAATGTTCACCACGTAAAGAATCGGTTTCTGCGACAGGAACATGAAGCCCTTGATGAGCTTCTTCTCCTCGTTGGTCATCTCCAACTCGCGCAGCGGCTGTTCTTTTTCGAGCGCTTCCTTGGAGCGTAGCAGCAGGGCGTGCTCGCGCTCCAGATCGCCTGTTCGCTGCTTCTTCAGATCTTTTTCCACGCGTTCCAGGCGCTTTTCAATCTGCGTAAGATCGCTGATCATCAGGTCGAATTCGACGCTCTTGATATCGCGCAGCGGATCGATGGGTCCCACATGCGGAATCGCCTCATTCTCAAACGCGCGCAGCACGTGGATGAGCGCGTCCACGTTGCGCAGGCTGGTGAGGAACGCGGTCTCCTTCAGTGCCTCCTGGCCGATGGCCGCCACGTCGACATATTCAACCGTCGCGTATGTGGTCTTCTTCGGCGAGTAAAGCGCAGAGAGTTTGTCAAGCCGCTCGTCCGGCACGCGTGCCACGCCAATGTGCTCCTCGCGGGGATTGGAGTAGCCCTTCTCTTCGAGTTTGGCCTTGGTCAGGATTTTGAATAACGATGTTTTGCCCACCTGCGGCAGGCCGATAATTCCGGTTTTCATTTGTTCGTCCGTTGAGGCCCCTGCACGATCAAGTTGCGCGCTTCAGGGCCTCTTCGATGATACAAGAACAGGGAACATGGAACAGGAAATAGGGAACAGGGATTAGTTGCGGTCCGGGGTCGTGGTTTCACCCAGCGATTCGGCTTGAGTCGCTGATTCCTACCGCATCATCGTCATGATGGCGACGCCAAGATCCATGGGCCAGTGCCCAATGACGAACGGCGCCAGGCGGCGGATGCGCAAATAGAGCAGCATCCAGACCAGGAGGAAAGGCAGGAAAAGGAGAAAATGAAATGCCAGGTAGCGCCCATCGGCAACGAAGGGGAACATGCAGTGCTGCGCGCAAAACCAGAACCCTGTGATGGCGACGGCAACCCAGGTGTGGCCGGAGAGCGCCTGCAAGCGGGGCAGCGCATAACCCTGGTAGGTCATCTCTTCAGTGAGCGACTGGATGGGCCACCACACAGTAAGGCTGTACACCGTTGCCCAAAGGGGCAGGGAATGTTTTTGCAGGATGAGCTCCATCGGGATCCTGGCCATAGACCCGTATACCAGCGCTCCCGCAAGATGACCGCCCCCGAGAAGGAGCGGATAGGAAAGAGCCAGCAGGCCGAGGCCGAAGAACAAGTCGCGTGCATAGCGCATGCGGATTGGGCCAATAAGGTCACGGAGGCGGATTCCTTCCCGCCGCGTGAAGTGGCGCAGGCCAATGAGGCAGCCCAGGTCGCCAAGGGTGCAGTAAACAGGCCACCATTGGCCTGCAGCCTGGAACGGAGCGGGGCGGCGCAGGGCAAGAAAGATCAGCGCCAGCAGGCACTGCGACGAGAGCCACAGAACCGACCGCGCCGCGACCAGCAGCAACGGGCCGCTCCACGGAATGCGGCCCGCTGCGGCTCGCTTGCTGATTTCAGAACGCGCGTTCGCTGGGATCGAGGCGGAAATTGTAATCTCGCTCGCAGGCGGCATACATGCCTCCCCGTTGCGAAGAAACTAGCACGGAAGCTGCGTTGCGCGATGTGACAAGCGGGCAGCCACGCGGTCCTAGAGCATTTTCGATCCACTTGTTGACATTTCGAGAGCATCGAAGGTGGCATTTTCTTGAGAAAAATGCCACTTTGCTGCGTGGTTCCTGTAAAGAGCAGGATCGAAAATGCTGTATGGGCGAAAGCGGATCAGACGCGGGCGCTCTCCGCGCGTGCTACAAGCACCACCGTCGCCAGTCCGAAGAGAAGAATGGCCAACTCCACATGCTCACTGCGATTGAGGAGCTTGTTGAAATCGATGGTGAGCGGGTTGGTGGTGGCCGACGTGTCGATGGCGCCGCCAGCGGCAATGCGATCGCGCTCCATTGCCGGGATGATGCCGAACTGCGAGTAGACCGTGCAGGCCAGCATCAGGATTACAAGAATCATCGGCGCCAGCACATGCCGCGGCTTGTAGATGCCCCACGCCGGAGCCAGCGCCAGCAGCGCCAGGGCGACCATGGCCGACACCAGGCCAATGCCGTGCAGAATGCGCAGCAATTCCCCCACTATTGTGCCCGCCGTATGTGTATTCGGCTGCAGCGTGGTGAAGGTGACGGCCGCCACGACAGGAAAGAAGATCTCCGCGCCCAGCCACACGATGAGCGCGAGATAGAGCAGTGTGCGAAGTAACGTCTTCATGTTTTCAGTTCTCAGTTTTCAATGGTCAGTTCTCAGGGGCTCATGGCCGGACAAATGGATAGGAAAACTCCCAAGCATACTAACAGTTCAATGCAGGTTCAGCGTAGCGCATTCATTCCCCTTGACGCAGGAACGCGGCACGGACAACTGACCCCTGATCACCGACAACTGATCACTGACAACTGACCACTAACAACTGGATCGCTACTTCCTGCTGAGTGCCCGCTTCAGCACCGTCTCCAGCGCGGCCTTCACCTTGGCGTACTCGTCCTCTGCGATGGAGCCGTTGATCTTCTCGCTCTCCAGCGCAAACATCTCTTCCTTGAGTACGTTGAGCAACTGGGAGTTCTTTGCGGCGGGCGAGGCGAATGCGGGATAGGCAGCCGCTACAGCCGCCGTGTCGGCCACGGGAACGGCTCCGGGTGCGCCGGCGGGCTTGCGCAGCAGGAAGGCCGCGGCGGCCGCAAGCAGCAGCGCCAGGCCACCCAGAATCCACCACTTGTACTTCGACAGCGGGTCGGGAGTATTGATGGGGTTGCCGATTCCGCCGCCGGGCGTGTTGCCGGCGCCGGCTGCGCTCTGGTCTGAAGCTCCGCCCGCGTCGGGAGCTCCCATGCCTGCGGGCTGCTGTCCACCCGGCGTGCCTTGCTGCTCGCGGGGAATGGATCCGGTGCCGGCAATGGTGAATTGCACTGGAGCGTTGGGAGATGCGTTCTTGAGCACAAACGTCTGCACGTTGGGGTCTTCGGGCACGCTTTTGAAAGACGCGCCCGAGGCAGGCGTGAAGGTCATGCTCTTGGGCATCAGCACGGCCAGGTTCTCGGCCGGGAGAGTCTCCTGCGCCTTGAAGGTGTAGCTGCCGATGCTGTAGGGCAGGTGATAGGAGAGCTGGAAAAGGGTGTCCTTGTCGCCGTCGTCGGGCTGGATGGGGAAGTTGAAGGCGTAATGACCCTTTGGACCGTCGGGGTCCATCTTGATGCTGGTGGGCAGCCCGTTGGGGCGCTGGCCGCCTACGCCGTCGATAACCGCATCGGCGGGCAGCACAATCTCAAACGACTTGGCGCTCCACTGCGTGGTGGGCGGCGAGCTGGTGTTGTGGACGAAGATGCGCTCGGTCACCTTCAGTTGGCCGTTCTCCGTCTCCACTTCCAGCACGTCGGCTTCGATGAAGACGCCCTGGACCTTGGGAGCGACGTCATAGACGGTGATGTTGGCCGGCGCTGCGCCTTCCGGCGCGGCAATAAAGTAGCCGGCGCCCTGGTGGGTTACGCGAACCAGGTAGGGGTTGTTGCCGGGCTCGACCAGCGAGTAGCGGCCGTTGGCATCGGTGGTGGCGTGGGCCACCTCGCCCATGCCTGCCTGTACGTCCACCAGCACCACGGAGTCGCCGGCGGCGGGTTTGCCGGTGGTCTTGTTGGTCACGGTGCCGGTGACCGTCGTCGCGTGTGCCAGTACGCCCGTGAGCAGAAAGCTCAATGCAAAAATGCGAAGTGCAAATTGTGTCGATCTCATAGTCGTGAACAGGTCTCTCTCATCGTGGAGTACTGCGATCTTTCCAAGTTCTGTCCGGAGCTCGTCCAGCTTTGAAAGGGCGCCGCTTTAGCCGTGCCCTTTCAAAACAGCCAATGGTTTCATGCCTGCTGCAAATGCTCGATTTCGGCCAGCAGGACGGCCGCTTCGTTTTCAAGCTGCGCGCGCTGCGCCTGGAAATCTTCTTCAGGATACTTGCCCGCTTTGAACTCGAAGTTCAGGTCGCGCAGGTTCTCGTAGAGCTGCTCCTTGCGCTCCAGAAGAAAGTCGAGGCGGGTTTTTTCGCGCTGGCTGGCAAACACATTCTCCGGCCAGAAGGTGTAAACGAACAGCGCCAGGGCCAGAAACAAGCCTGCCAGTTCGCCTTGCAAAGTCGTCATCGCTCAAAACCCTCCATCGCCGGTTTCACGGCGAATCTGTTGCAGGCGCTCGCGTTCGGCCGGATCCATGCCGCTGATATCGGACGGAACCGGCGCAGGTTTGCCGGCCGACCAGCGGCGCACCAGCAGAATGGTGCCGAGCGTAGCCGCGGCCAGCACGGCAAAGGGGGCGATCCAGGCCACCAGGTCAAATCCGTGCGTGGTTGGCGCGGCCAGCACCACAGCTCCGTACTTGGCCACAAAGGAATCCAGAATCTGCTGGTCGCTGAGGCCGTTGGCGATGCCGGAGCGGAGCTCGTTGAGTTCGCCGGTGGAGTTGGGGCAGCCCACGTGGTTGCATTCGCCCAGAATCTCGGCGCATCCACAGGTGCACATCAGCCTGTGATTCAGGTCGTTGTAGCGCGAACTAGCATCGGTGGCGCCAAGTGAGAAGCACACGGCGATGGCCAGTGCCCCCGCTTGCAATGCTCTAAACCAAAAGGTCAAAGGTGCGCGAGCACTCACAGGTGGCCTCCCTTCAAGGCGGGCTCACCGGAAGCCGTTCGAACCGGGACGCGCAGGGAAGCCGTGGACGGACTCAAGGCGGGAACCAGAGCGACGAGCGTGCCGAAGACCAGGATCGCCAGGCCGGCCCAGATCCAACTTACAAGCGGGTTGAGAAACGCCTTGATGATGGGCTGGCCGGTGTCGGGGTTGGTGCCTTCATACACCACGTACAGGTCCCAGCTGGGAACTGAATGAATGGCCACCATTGTCTGCGGCTGCCCGGTGACGAGGTAGACGCGCTTTTCGGGAGTCATCTGGAACTGCTTCTTCCCGCCCTTGTAGACGTCGAGCAGCGCGTACTCCGAGTTGTAGTTGAGATTGGAGTCCTGGGTGAAGCCGACGCACTCCAGCGTATAGGGGCCGATGGACATCTTGTCGTGCAGCGCCAGTTCGCTCTCGATGTTGCGGTTGAATGCCGAGCCGGCGAGCCCGATGACCACGATGACCACGCCGATGTGAATGATGTAGCCGCCATAGCGTCGCGTGTTGCGGCGCGTGAGCAGCCAGGTGGATACGAACAGGTTCTTGCCGGTCTGCCTGGAGATGACGGCGGCTCCGCGGAAGAACTCGCTCAGGATCGCCGTCAGAACCGATGTCGACACGGCAAAGGCCACCAGCGCGTAAAAGTCGCCCTGGTCCAGAGAGCCGTCCTTCCAGGGATGGACGCCAACAGCCAGGAAAACGATCACGGTGACCCAGAAGACAATGACCGGCAGTACGAAGTTGCGCCGGATGCTCTTGAACGACGCCGCGCGCCAGGGCAGCAGCGGGCCGACGCCGGTCAGCAGCAGAAGGAAGATGCCGATGGGCACGGCGACGCGGTTATACCAGGGCGCGCCCACGGTGACCTTGTTGCCCACCACATATTCGCTCAGGACCGGAAAGAGCGTTCCCCACAGAATGACGAAGCAGGCGGTGAGCAGGACCAGGTTGTTGAACAGGAAGCTGGACTCGCGGCTGACCAGCGATTCCAGGCTGTGCTCGCTCTTCAGATGGCTGCGCTGCAGGATGTAGGTGAAGATGCAAACGCAGAGCACGATGCCCATGAAGACCACAAACCAGGTGCCGATGGAGGACTGCGCGAAGGCATGAACGGAACTGACCAGGCCCGCGCGTGTCAGCAGCGTGCCCAGCAGCGTGAGCAGGAAGGTGGAGAAGATGAGCCACACGTTCCAGCTCTTCATCATGCCGCGCTTCTCCTGCATCATGACGGAGTGAAGAAAGGCGGTGCCGGTGAGCCAGGGCATGAAGCTGGCGTTCTCCACCGGGTCCCAGCCCCAGTAGCCGCCCCAGCCCAGGACCGCATAGGCCCAGTGCATGCCCAGGAAGATGCCTGCGGTGAGGAACAGCCAGGTGACCATGGTCCAGAGGCGCGTAACCTTGATCCACTTCTCTCCGGGGTAGCGCATCATGAGCGCGCCCAGCGCGAATGCAAAGGGAACGGAGAAGCCCACGTAGCCCAGGTAAAGCATGGGCGGATGGATGACCATCTCGGGATATTGCAGCAGCGGATTGAGGCCGTTGCCGTCGTCGGGAATAACGCCGCGATAGAGCGAGAAGGGCGGCGCCGCAAAGCAGAGCACCGCGAGAAAGAAGACCTGAATGCCGGCCAGAATCGTGCCCGCGTAGGCGTAGAGCTTTACGTCGGTCTTGTGGGTGAGGCGCAGAACAAAGCCGTAGATTCCCAGCAGCCACGCCCACAGCAGCAGCGAACCTTCCTGCCCGCTCCACAGCGCGGAGAACTTATAGGCGCCTGGGAGCGCGCGGTTGGAGTGCTCCAGGATGTAGGTAATGGAGAAATCGTTGGTAAAGACGGACCACACCAGCGCAAAGGCCGCCGCGGTGACGGCCAGAAATCCGGCGATTCCAGCCCGGCGCGCCGTATCCGCCAGCCGCTCCGGGGATATGCGGGCCGGCTGTCCAGTCGCAATCAGCCGCAAGGCAAGCGCCCCGGCGAGAAGGTTATACGCGGCCAGCGCCAAAGCAATGAGAAGTGCAAAACTACCGAAGGCTGCCATGAATTAAGACTCCACGATGATTCTCGCATGCAGGGGGGGAACGGGAAGCTCAAGCCTGCGAAGCTATTCTCTAGCCATGATAGGCCTTCAGCATGTGATCTGGCTCACACCAAAGATGGAGGTGAAGATGGGAAGGGCAGCCCTGGTCTGTTCCTGGGGAAATGCCGTTCAGGCTGTGTTTTACGCTTGTTGCGCGAGCAGTTCGTTGGCGGCCGCCAGCAGCTCGTCGCCGGCAAATGGCCGGGCAAGAAAGCGAACCCAGCCGCCCTGGTAATCGGCTGCGGCATCGGCACTTTCGCCCAGCACCAGAACCGGCACTCTGGGGAGCCGCTCATGCAATTCGGCCACAAATGCAGGTCCGCCGATTCCGGACATGTGCATCCCGCTGATAACGAGGCTCAGGCGGCCGGCAAATTGAGGCTGCTCCACAAGGCAAAGCGCCTCCGCTGCGTCGCCGACCCGTTGCACATCATGAAACCTCCGCTCCAGGATCGACTTGCGCGTGGAAGCCTGGAGTGGATCGTTGTCCACCAATAGGATTGTTGTCATAGACCCCGGAGTTCTGCCCAGCCCCTGGGGAATCCGGGACGGCATCATCCTATGCAGCTAGGATGGCGCAAACCCCCGACTCGGTTGCCCGCGCAGTGGTGAACGGCCCATTTTTGTCGCTGTTTCACTCATGGAAGCCAAGAGATGCCCGATAAAAACCGCATGAGATCTTTGCGGATTGCACAGACGATCTATCTGCTACTGGGAGCGGCCCTTGTTGCCGGTGGGCTTGCGTCTACTTACCTCATGTTTCGCTGCGCCGGAGTCAGTTCCAGCTATTCGGCAATCATCCACGGAGAGGTTGCACAGGCTCAGCAAGTGAGGGTCCTCCAGGTCACATTCAAAAAGCAGGTGCAGGCATGGAAGGACATCCTGCTGCGAGGCCGGGACGACGCGGCGCTCTCGAAATACGAGGAGGAGTTTCACACCTTGGCAGAGCAAGTGCAAACGGGCGCCGTCACCCTGGCCGGACAGGTCAGCGACGCGCAGGCGGTTGCAGAACTCAAGAACTTCCAGCAGCAGCACCAGTTGCTTGACACCCAATACGAGGCTGCCCTGGCAGTCTATAAGACGTCCCGGGACTTTGCGCCCGCCGATGGGGCACTCAAAGGAAAAGACCGCATGCCCACCGATTCACTCGACCAGGTTGTAGAGAGGTTGACGGTTCTGGCCGAGTCTGAACCTGCCGAGGAGGCGGCACGTCTGCAGCACGAGCAAAGCGTCCTGGTTGGCGTCCTTGTTCTGCTGTGGCTTGCACTGGGAATCTGGAGCGTTGTATTTGCCCGCTCGCTGGGGCGGCGAATGGGCAACAGTGTCGACTTCGTCCGCGTGATTGCTGACGGCGATCTGACCGCGGCCGCTCCCGAGCAGGGCCGCGTTGACGAACTGGGGCTGCTGATCGCGGCTATGGAACAGATGCGGGATCGGCTGCGGCAGATCGTGGTGGAGATTCAGTCTGCGTCCGGCTCGTTGACGCTGGATGCTGGCACCGTATCCAGCGCGTCCCGCCAAATTGCAGCGGCTGCAACGGAGCAGAGAGGTCAGTCCTCCCAAGTGGCCGCCGCCCTGGAAGAGATGATTGCAAGCGCGCGTGAAGTCACACAGCATTGTCACGAGGCTGCCGGACGTGCGGTGCGAACCGGCAGTCTGGCGGCTGACAGTTGCTACTCTGTGGAAGCGGTTGCCGGCGAAGTACGGGAACTGGCCGCAGAGGCCCAGCGCAACGCCGCGAATGTGCACCAACTGGGCGAGCAATCCCGGCAGATCGGCCAGGTTGTGACCCTCATTCAGGAGATTGCCGGTCAAACTAACCTGCTGGCCCTCAACGCCGCCATCGAATCGGCTCGGGCGGGAGAACATGGCCGGGGTTTTGCAGTGGTTGCGGGGGAAGTCCGGCGGCTGGCGGAACGTACTACAGCGGCAACGAAGGAGATTGCCGACGCCGTCCAGTCCATTCAGCAGGGTACACGGGACGTAGTGGATAGCATTCAGCAGAGCTCAGAGCGCGTAGAAAAGAGCGTCGCCACGGCCGACGCCGCCGCTCACGCCTTGACTGTTCTTGGAGCCAGCACCGATGAAGTCCGGCAACGGATAGAACAAATTGCCCAGGCCTCTGAAGAGCAATCTCAGGCCTCGGGATTGGTGGGGCAATCGATGAATGAGATTGCCAACAGCATTACGGCTTCGTCCGAGGGGGCAGAAGAGAGCTCTCGCACGGCTGAAGGGCTGGCACAGTTGTCGCGCCAACTGGCGCAGCAGTGCCATAAGTTCAGAACCGGCGAAGAAGCGGGCAAAGTGCAGACGCCTGCGCACTGGAACCGGGCAGCTTAAATTGCTTATCCGAAGAGAAACTCCTTCTCCTTGAGTTCCTTGATGGAGTCGCGCAGCTTGGCGGCCTTCTCGAACTCGAACTTCTTGGCGGCTTCGCGCATCTCCGTCTCCATTTTCGCTATAAAGCCGTCCAGCTCGGCCTGGGAGGTGAACTCCGGCAGACCGGCTGCTTCCTCGACTTCAATGTCGCCATACTCGGACTTCAGGATCTGCGCCAGGCCCATGTCCATCTTGTTGATGACGGACTGCGGAGTGATGCCGTGCTCCTCGTTGTAGGCGCGCTGGATGGCGCGGCGGCGGTCGGTTTCATCGATTGCCCGGCGCATGGAGTCGGTGACGGTGTCGGCGTAGAGGATGGCCTTGCCTTCAAGATGGCGCGCGGCGCGGCCCATGGTCTGGATGAGCGAGCCGGCTGAACGCAGAAAGCCTTCCTTGTCGGCGTCGAGAATGGCCACCAGAGAGACTTCGGGCAAATCAAGGCCCTCGCGCAGCAGATTGATGCCGATCAGCACGTCGAACTCGCCTTTGCGCAGACCGGCGAGAAGCTTGACCCGTTCCAGCGTCTCGATCTCCGAGTGCATGTAGCGGCAGCGGACGCCGACTTCGGTGTAGTAGCCGGCCAGGTCCTCGGCCATGCGCTTGGTGAGGGTGGTCACGAGAACGCGCTCATTTCTCTTTGCCCGGTCGCGAATTTCGGCCAGAAGGTCATCGATCTGGCCTTTTACGGGACGGATTTCCACTTCGGGATCGATGAGGCCGGTAGGCCTAATGACCTGCTCGACGACGACTCCCGCGGATCGCGTCAGTTCATAAGGTCCCGGGGTTGCCGAGACGTAGATGGTCTGATGAATGCGGTTCTCGAACTCCTCGAACTTCAGCGGCCGGTTGTCGCGGGCAGAGGGCAGCCGGAACCCATAGTCGACCAGGTTCTGCTTGCGGCTCTGGTCGCCGTACCACATGCCGTGGACCTGCGGAATGGTGGCGTGGCTCTCGTCGACAAAGAGCAGGAAGTCGCGCGGGAAGTAGTCGAGAAGCGTGGGCGGCGGCTCGCCGGGCAGGCGGCCGCTGAAGTGGCGCGAGTAGTTCTCGATGCCGTGGCAATAGCCCATGGACTTGATCATCTCCAGGTCGAAGCGGGTGCGCTGGTGAACCCTCTGCGCTTC
This sequence comes from uncultured Occallatibacter sp., assembly GCA_964445025.1. Classification (GTDB taxonomy): domain Bacteria; phylum Acidobacteriota; class Terriglobia; order Terriglobales; family Acidobacteriaceae; genus Telmatobacter. Next base: position 39,133 of record CAYUJM010000005.1, read on the forward strand.
CACCATGCGGCCTTCGGATTCGAGCTGCGGAACCCACTCGTTGAGCTCCTTGACGATGGAGTCGATGGCTTCGGCCTTGCGCTCCGGCTGCACCACGTAGTGGCTCTTGGGGTAGATGGGCAGGCGGGAGTAGCGCTGCTTGACGGTGCCGAAGAGGGGATCGATCTGCGAGAGGCTCTCGATCTCGTCGCCGAACATCTCGATGCGGTAGGCGGCTTCGTCGTAGGTGGGAAAGACTTCGATCACGTCGCCTCTTACGCGGAATGTCCCGCGGCGGAAGTCCGTGTCGTTCCTCTCGTAGAGGATTTCGACCAGGCGGCGGGTGATGTCCTTGCGGTTGATGTGCTGGCCTTTTTCCAGAAGCAGCAGCATGCCGTAGTAGGCCTCCGGCGAGCCCAGGCCGTAGATGCAACTCACCGAGCTGACAATGATGGAGTCGCGGCGCTCAAAGAGCGATCGGGTTGCAGAGAGGCGCAGCTTATCCAGTTCTTCATTGATGGTGGCCTCTTTTTCGATGTAGAGGTCGCCGGCGGGGATGTAGGCCTCGGGCTGGTAGTAGTCGTAGTAGCTGACAAAGTATTCCACCGCATTGCCGGGAAAGAATTGCTTGAACTCGTGATAGAGCTGCGCGGCCAGCGTCTTGTTGTGCGCCAGGATGAGGGCGGGACGCTGGGACTGCTCAATGACCTTGGCCATGGTGAAGGTCTTGCCGGAGCCGGTCACGCCGAGCAGCACCTGGTGCTTCTCTCCGGCGGCCAGTCCCTCCACGAGCTCGGCAATGGCGCGGGGTTGATCGCCGCGAGGCTTGTAGGTAGTCACGAGCTGAAAGTCCATGCCTGATTATAGCGCAAAGGCGAAGATATGGCGAAGATGCTCCCGCCTTCATCGAATGTGTGAGCGTAGTGTCCTGTCTCCAAAGTTCCAACCCAAAAGTGACTTGTCATCCTGAGCGAAGCGTACCTCAGCGGAGTCGAAGGACCTACTTTTTGGGCAGTTCCTACAATCCAATCCCTCCGGGCAAATGCTACGAACTTCCGATACACCACACTTGATGATCACGCCGCGATGACAACCAAAACCATATGGTGTAGTATGCCATCATGAGAGCCGGATGAAGGCGGAACTTCTCTTCCATCAGCGCATCGATTACGACGATGGTTCGATTGTGGAGATGGTGCTGTGGCGGGTGTCGTCGCCCGTCCTGGCCTCAACGCACGGACTGAAGTACTCGCTGTTCTATGGCCGTCCTGGACTTCGCGAGGTTGGTTACGACAATGAACGCGGCAAAGGCGACCACCGGCACTTTCAGGGAGTCGAAAGCGCCTATGCATTCACCACTGTTGAGCGGCTGATGGCCGATTTCTGGTCGGATGTTACGCAACTGCGAGGGTAGAAATGAGCAAAGTGAAACTCACGGTTGGCGGAGCGATGGAAGAGGAAGCTTCACGCCGATTCATCGGTGCTTGGCATCGAGCCGAGCGCGGAGACACGTTTCACGAGCGCCATCTGGCCTTCGAGAACTGGGACGCCCTTTCGCGTGTGCTGACCAGCAAGCGGATGGAGTTGTTGCGCTATGTTCGCCGCAACGACGTTGTAAGCATCCGCGCCCTGGCCAAGGCGCTGCAGCGCGATTACAGCAACGTACATGCAGACGTGAAGGCTCTCTCCGGAGCCGGGCTATTGGAGTCTACGCCGCACGGCGTGCGCGCCGACTACGACGCGATTGAAACCAGAATCGCAATCTGAGTACCTGTCTAAGTCAGCCAAAATCGGTTCGGGGATTTTCCAGGCAGCAGAAAGACTCAACGGAAGCGGCAACAAGTGTCAGGGCGCGATCGGGGTACCCTCTGGGTCGCGCGCCGCAGGAGCAGTCAATTCAGCGTGGGCTTTAGCCCCTGAGGAATGCCTTTCGCCAATTTCACGACAGACCCCGCCTTCTTCCGTATGTGCCTTATCCACCGGCCAGCAGCAGTGTGCTTCCGCCCACGCGGGTACTGAAGCTGCGGTGCTTCAGGGCTTCCAGAACGGCGGGAGGTAGGTTGTCGGGGCCGAAACTGGCTGCGTAGAAGGCGAAGCAAGCGAAGTCGCCGCCGCCGAAGCGGGTGGCCTGCTCGTCGCTGGCTAGGGCTTGACCAGGGAGGGAGCGTTGACGGCCGAGACTTCCCGCTATTGCAAGTCCCATGGCGGGTCCCGTTGTGGGCGGTGGGCGCGGGACAACCACCCTCTGGTGGTTGCAGGCATGGGCCGGGGCAAGTTATGTTACTCGGTAGCTTTGGAGCCATGGATGCGCCCTTCTGATTCCCCGGAACAGGACGCAGCGGCTGCGGCTGAGCACGGACGGGCCGAGTTCGCTCAATCCGCGCTGGAGAACCTGTTCGATGTGTCTCCAGACGCGATCTTCGTCACGGATGCCCAGGGGGTGATTCGTGGCGCGAACCCGCGCGCGGCGGAGCTGTTCGGTCACACCCAGGCTGATCTCTACGGCCAACCCATCGAAAACCTGGTTCCGCATCGCTTTCGCGGCCGGCATCCCAGCCACCGGGAGAATTACCACGCGCATCCACGGGCGCGGCAGATGGGCGGCGCTTTGAATCTTTATGGCCTGCGCAAGGATGGGACCGAGTTTCCGGTAGACATCATGCTGAAGCCGCTGGAGACGCCGAACGGCCTGGTGGTGCTGAGCTTTGTGCGCGACACGACAGAACAGCGGCAGGCGCAGGAGGCCGCGCGGCGCGCAGACCTGCAACTGCGCTCGATTGTGGACGGCATCCGGGATCATGCCATCTATCTGCTGGACAAGGACGGCTGCGTGATGACGTGGAATCCGGGCGCGGAGCGGATCAAGGGCTACGCGTCCGAAGAGATCCTGGGATGGCACTTCTCGCGCTTCTTTACGCAGGAGGACCTGGACCGCGGGCGGCCGGCCGAGATGCTGCGCCTGGCCGCGGAGCGGGGCCGGCTGGAAGAAGAGGCGTGGCGCGTGCGCAAGGACGGTTCGCGCTTCTGGGCCAACGTGATCATCACGGCCATTCGCGACGATGCGGGCACGCTGACCGGCTACGCCAAGGTGACCCGCGACTTTACCGACCGCAAGCGCGCCGAAGAGGCGCTGATGTTGCAGCTCAGCAGCGTCCTGCTGGCCAACATGGATGTGCGCAAGCTGTTGGAAGCCATTTCGGCGACCATCCACGAGGTCATTCCGCACGACAACGCGGCCGTGTCGCTCTACGACCCCGAGCGAGGCGACCTTGTGGCCCATTTCCTGGGACGCCAGGACCCCGCTTTGTTTCCCGGCGAGCTGCGCCTCTCGCTGCAGGACACGTTGTCCGGCGTGGCGTTTCGCACGCGGGAGCCAGTTCTGCTGAAGCGGCTATCGGACGCGACCTTCGCGGCGGCGACGGTCAGCAACCTCACCCGGCTGGGAATGGAGTCCGGTTGCTTTGTTCCGCTGATCCATCATGGGAAAGCCATTGGCGTGTTGTCGATTGTGAGCCGGCTGGAAGGCGCCATCGGCCAGCACGAAGTGGATGTCCTGAGCCGGATCGGAGCGCAGGTGGCCATGGCGGTGGATAACTCCATCGCCTTCCGCCGCATTGCGGAATTGCGTGACAAGCTGCGCCAGGAGAAGCAGTATCTCGAAGAAGAAATCAACCTGGAGAACCGCTTCGAAGATATTGTTGGCGAGAGCGCGGGACTGCGGCAGGTGCTGAAGCAGATTGAGACCGTGGCTCCGACCGACGCCACGGTGCTCATCCAGGGCGAGACGGGAACCGGCAAGGAGCTGCTGGCGCGCGCCATTCACCGGCTGAGCCCGCGGCACGAGCGGACCTTTATCAAGCTGAACTGCGCGGCTATTCCGGCTGGGCTGCTGGAGAGCGAGCTCTTCGGGCACGAGAAGGGCGCGTTTACAGGGGCCATTGCGCGCAAGATGGGCCGGCTGGAACTGGCGCATGAGGGCACGCTGTTTCTGGATGAGGTGGGCGAGATGCCGCTCGACCTGCAACCCAAGCTGCTGCGGGCCCTGCAGGAGCGCGAGATTGAGCGGCTGGGCGGAACGAGGCCGATTCCCGTGGACGTTCGCCTGATTGCGGCTACCAATCGCGACCTGGCGCAGATGGTGGCTGAGAAGCAGTTCCGCAGCGACCTGTATTACCGGCTGAAGGTCTTCCCGATATTCGCTCCGCCTCTGCGGGAGCGGGCCGCCGACATTCCCGTGCTGGTGCGGCATTTTGTGGCAACGCATAGCCGGCGGATGGGCAAGACGATCGAAACGATTCCCGACGAAACCATGCAGGCGCTGATTCGCTGGCCCTGGCCGGGAAATATTCGCGAGCTGGAAAACTTCCTGGAACGCGCGGTTATTCTGACCCGCGGCCCGGTGCTTTATGTGCCTCTGGCCGAGCTTGAGACAAAGGTGGAAGAAGCGCTGGAGAGCGTCGCGACGGAGAGCCCCACGCTGCATGTGGCGGAGCGCGAACATATTCTGCGCGTCCTGCGCGAAGCCGACGGGCAGATTGGCGGCGAGGACGGTGCGGCAGCGCGCCTGGGGCTGAAGCGGACCACGCTGAACTCGAAGATGAAGAAGCTCGGCATCGAGCGAAGTGACTATATGAAGTCCCGGTGACTTTATTTCGTCATCGTCACTTCGTCACTCGCAGCCTCGTCACTCCGTTGCCCCTTTGATCTAACTTCCAATAACTCCTTACAAATCAACTGCTCGCGCCGAGAGCCAGCGGCCGAACGAAGTTTGGCACGCCTCATGCATTAGTCAAGTGCATGGCAGAGGATGGGCCAGCATACGTTGCGAGTCACGATTCAACACACGGAAGAAGCAGCGTTGCTCACGCTGGAAGGGCGGGTTGCGGGACCATGGGCGGCTGAGTTAGGCCGCGTCTGGTTGGAGAAAGCTCCGCTGCTGGCCCAGGGCAAGCTTTCGCTCGACATATCCAACATGAGTTATGCGGATGCTGACGGCATTCGGGTACTGAGAGACATCTATTCTCAGGCTCGACCCGAGCTTGTCGCCAACACGCCGTGGACACGCCACCTTGCCGCGCAGATAGCGGCCAACCACCACGATCGTTCAGAACAGGAGCAGGGAAATGCAGACAATGAGTGATGCAGTGCGCGGTTGCAGGAATCCAGTTCATCCGGGCGGCGAGTTCTTCGCCAAGCTGTCTCCTGAAGCGGTCCAGGATCTTATGCAAATGGAACATCCCACTTCCTACCCGTCGAGCATGATGCTGTTCTCCGAGAAGGATGCGGCTCCAGGCGTGTTTGTGGTGCTGGAAGGGGAAGTAAAACTCTCCGTCAACTCCAGCGACGGACGGCGCCTGATTCTGCGCATCGCGAAGAAGGGCGAGATTCTGGGACTGGATTCGGCGCTCTCCGGGCAGGCATCAGAGATGACGGCCGAGACGCTCTATCCGTGCAAGATTGCAAGGATCTCGCGGCGCGACTTTCTCGGCTTCCTGGCGCGTCACCCCGATGCGTACCGGATCGTTACCGAGGAACTCAGCCGGCAGATCGGCATGGCCTGCTCGCAACTGCGCACGGTAGCACTCTCTGCTTCGGCGCCGGAAAAGCTGGCGCGTCTGCTGCTGGAATTCGGCCAGAACGGCCAGTCGACCGAGGTGGGAACGCGGTTCCGGTTCTCTCTGACGCACGAAGAGATCGGCGAATTCATCGGCGCGTCGCGCGAGACGGTGACCCGCACGCTCAGTACCTTCAAAACCAAACGGCTGGTGGATTTCCATGGGTCGACGCTTACCATTCCGAATAAGATTGCGCTGGCGAGTTATGCTGGATGTTAGGTTGAATGTTAGGAGTTAGTTAGGTCATTGTGACTCTTGATCGAGGAGTTGACTTATGCAGATCATTCATACCAGCAAGACGATCATAACCTTCAACGGCAAGGCGAAGCCGGACTCACTTCTGAATCTGGAGAAATGGGTCCACTGCGTCTGGGTTCTGAAATTCGCTCCTCAAAAGCGTAGAGCCTCCGCGGAAGCTGAGTAAGCGATCCGATCCGCGAAGGCTCTTCGCCGGCAACCGTCCTGCTACCTTACGAATCGCAATACCTGCGCAGTTGTTCACGTCAATAGAAAGAATGTCCTGTCGATATCGATCCCGCAGCGCAGCCAGTCTTGCGCCGGTTATCGAGATCCCTTCAGAGCGCGTACAATTTGAGGATCATCGCAGCCGAAGAGGAGATTCCTGGTGGTGGCCGAGGATCCGGGCACGCAACTGCGGGAGCAGGGCATAGCCCTGTTGCGGAGTTATTTCGCGAAGGATTCTCTGGGGCGGCTGAAGGACGCGGCCACTCGATGCTTTGAAGCGATCGAGAATGAAAGTTCGCTCGCCCCGCGCTACCGGTTCAACCGTTTTTCTCATTCCGTGCTTCTGACATCGCTGATGGACTTTGGCTGCGATTTGGAGGAGTTGACGTCGCCGCTCTCCACACCTGGCCTGGGAGATTTGTTCTCAGAGGCGCTCGGACGCAGGTGGACCTGCAACATGGAGCAGTCGTGGTTGCGGAAGAAATTCGCACCGATGCTGGCCCCGAAGTCCGGATACCACACTCAGGACTGGCACCAGGACGGCGCGCTGGGAGTCCGTTTCCCACCGGAGCCCGGCCCGGTTATCCCCATGACCGAGTTGCTGACCTGCTGGATTCCGTTGAATGCCTGCGGCACAGACAGCCCCGGCCTGGAGTTCATCCGTGGCCGCCAGTCAGCGCTGGTGCATTTCAAGGAGCTGGATGACTTAACTCTGCGCCAGCGGCTCGAGCCGCAGGAATTCTGGGCGCCGGAGCTCGAACTTGGCGATGGGCTGGTTTTTCTGAACAGCGTCCTGCACAGGACCTGCACGCGAGAGGAGATGCGGCACAACCGGCTTAGCGTGGAGTACCGCATCTTCCCGCTGTGACGGGTTCGGGTCGTTTCCAAAAGGCTGAACAGAAAGCGTTAAGACCCTGCCGCGAAGTGCTTCGCGGCAGGGTCTTAACGTTTGCAGCAATGTCGATTACCAGGGCAAGGGCTTGCCCAGGTGGAAGAAACCGCCGGTTGGGCCGCCTTCGGGCAGAGTGGCGAGGGCGGCGCTGGTCTTGCCGCCCTCACTCAACTCCATTGGAGCCTGCGGGCCGCCCATGTCTGTCTTGACCCAGCCGGGATGCGCGGAGTTCACCTTGATTTTGGTGTTGCGCAACTCGTAGGCCAGATGAATGGTGTATGCGTTCAGCGCTGTTTTCGAGGCGTCGTATGCGAAGGACTTGGCGTCGTAGATGGGAGAACCGGGCGTGGCCTGCAGGGTGAGCGAGCCCAGGATGCTGGACAGATTGACGATGCGTCCGGCCGGGCTCTTGCGGATGAGCGGCAGCAGCTTGTTGGTCAGCGCCACCTGAGCGAAGAAGTTGGTTTCGAAGACCTTGTGCAGCAGATCGATCGGAACCTCCGATGCCGAGTGTTCCGGGCCGGTGCCGGGGAAGGTTCCAGCCGCGATGCCGGCGTTGTTGACCAGGATATCGAGCCGCCCGTAACGGGAGCTGAAGTGGTCGTATGCGGCCTGCGCGTCGGCGGGTTTGGTGATGTCGAAGTGCAGCACGTCGGCGTCAACGCCGGCCGCAGACAGCTTTTCGACGGCCTGTTCGCCCTGCGCAAGATGGCGCGAGCCGATGACGACTTTTATGCCGGCATCTTTGAGTTCAAGCGCGGTTTGAAATCCGAGCCCGCGGTTTCCGCCGGTAATGAACGCAATTTTCTGAGACATGGGGAGCTTCTCCTCTGCTGCTTAGGATTCCCATGAAATGAAAAGGATGCAGGGAGCGTGGGAGGGAGCCGCACATAGGCCATGTAGAATTGCCTGCAACCGCATCTTGAAAGTGACGGGGAGGCTTTATGCGCAGAGTGCTGCTGTCTGTTTTTGCTTTGGTATTTGCCGGTTTGCTGGTTGTACCCGCCGGTGCGCAGGGCGCGCCTCCGCAGGGCGGGGCGGACCAGCCATATACCGTCGAGTACTACTACAAGTGCCAGTGGGGCCATCAGCAGGAATTCCTGCAATTATTTCTGAAGAACCATTTTCCGCTGCTCAAGAAGATTCAGTCGACGGGGCGGATTCTCTCCGTAAAGATCGAGACGCCGGAGTACCACACTTCGGAAGAGCTGCGCTGGGACTACCGCGTGACCATCCGGTACAAGAATTCGACGGTGGCGACGACTGCGAATCCCGACGAAGATGCTTTTATCAAGGAGTTATGGCCGGACCAGGAGACTTACAAGAAGGAAGAGCAGCGGCGGTTTGAGATTCTGCTCGGCCACATCGATTTGCCGGTGATGGATATTACGCCGCACTAGCCCCTTAGTCCCTTGCCCTCCATTGGCGCACCAGGTCCTCGGCCGCTTCGGGCCAGGTGGGAAATTCAAACTCGAAGCCGGCTTCGAGCAGGCGACCGGGAACGACGCGGCGGCTCTTCAGCACGAGCTCGGATTCGGTGCGCAGGAAGAATGCGCCAATCTCCAGAGCGAATGCGGGGATGGGCAGGCCGTTGGGCATGTCCCATGCATCGCGCAGAGCCTCCGTAAATTCGCGATTGGGAAGGGGATTGGGGGCGGCGATGTTGACCGGGCCCTCAAACTCTTCGTGCTCGATGAGGAACTCCACCGCTCGCGCGAAATCGGCTTCATGAATCCAACTCACAAACTGGCGTCCGTTGCCTTGCTTTCCGCCGAAGCTGAATCTGACCAGGTTGAGGTAGGTCTCGAAGGCGTTGCCGGGCGTGGGGCTGAAGGTGATGGCACTGCGCATGGCTACCTTGCGCGTGCGCGGGGTGGGAGTCGAAAAGAATTCCGCTTCCCAATCCTTGGCCACCTGGATGGAGAAGTTCCATGTCTCCGGGGCGCGGCGCTTTTTCGAGATGAGCTCGTAGCCGCCCAATTCGCCGGTCTTCTCGTCCATGGCGCGGTCGAGGGCGTGGCGATAAATTGTAGCCGTTGAAGCATTGAGCCACACGCGCGGTGGAGCGCCGAGGCCGGCGATGACGCGATTGAGCAGGCGCGTTGTTCCGATGCGCGAGTTGTAGATGGCGGCGCAGTTGTCCGGGGTGTAGCGGCAGTTGACGCTGCGGCCGGCCAGGTTGATGCAGACGTCGGCGCCTTCGAGCGACTCGGTCCATTGGCCTTCGGTTTGGCCATCCCAATGCATGGTTTGCCACGGTGCAGCGTATGGAGCGCGAGTGAGCACGGTAACGTGATGGCCTTGCCGCTGCATGTGGCGCGCGAGGGCCTGGCCTACCTGGCCGCTTCCGCCGGGGATCACAATGCGCAGCGGACGGACGCCCACGCCGGATGGGCCGGTGGTCAGGTTGATCATGATTTCAGGGTACAGGCTGAGGCTTGTGGCCTTCACGAAGTGCAACCGCAGATCCTTCGACTCCGCTGAAGTGCGCTTCGCTCAGGATGACAGTTCCTTGTTTATAACTTCCAACTTTTAAGGCTGGGGCGGGAAGCCGTAATAGCGGAGAAACATGCGGCGGCGATAGGCGCGGTACTCGCGCACGATCAGAACGAAGATCAACACGAGGAAGAAGAACGGGCCGAAGAAGAGAATGGCGGGCTGCACCACGCGGTCGCCTTTCACTGTGACGCTTTCGCCGGCATGCAGGGAACCGAACATGGTGACCAGGTCTTCGCCGACCTGCACATTGTTGCCCAGCCGGACGCTGCCGAACATGGCAACCAGGTCGTGGCCGATGGAGGCGTCGTCTGCCTGAACGGAGCCGAAGAAGTTGACTACGTCGTGCTGGGCTTCGCTGGCGATGTGCGTGCTGCCGAAGAAGACGACTACGTCGCCGGTGGCCTTGCCCTCGATGTCGATGTTGCAGAAGAAGCACACGGCATCGTGGACTGTCTCGTCGGAGGCGACGTGGATGTTGGAGAAAAACTGGACCTGATCCTGCTCGGCCCGGGCAGGGGCATACGCAAACGCTGCGCAAAGCAGGGTGGCGGCGAAGATGCGGCGGATCATGGGGAGCTCCACTGCATTCATGTTACGGAAAGATTGTGGGGAAAGTTCCGGGAGGGGCGGGAAAATGCGGACTTCAGGGTTCGTGGTTTCCCATCCTTGTCACGATGGGGCTGTGACAAGGATGGGGCACGTGATTTTGTGCCTGAACCGGCGCGCAAATGCAGGTCCTTCGACTCCCTCCGCTTCGCTTCGGTCGCTCAGGATGACAACGTTGTTTGTGCGACCGCTTGAGTGATGCCTGCTAGAACTGCAGGCGCATGCCCAACTGAATGCGGCGCGGGGGAGCGTCGGAGGTTACCTGGCCGAAATCGGGCGAGGTTTCTACCGTGTCGATCCCAGTGGCGTTGGGGTGGTTGAGCAAGTTGAAAGCCCCTGCGGAGAAACCCAGGCGCGGCGCTTCCTCGTCCTTGTTTCCGGTGATGGCGAAGTCGTGGCCCCAGCGCAGGTCCACGTCTACATACGAGGGCATGGTCTCGGAGTTGCGGGCTACGCCGTCGGGCCGGGTGTTGAACAGGTCGTCGCCGTAGGCGTCGGTACCGGTGAGCTCGGTCCAGGGCGTGCCGGAGTTGGCAAACACGCCGGCAGAGAGGTTGAGCACGCTCTCGGGATTGAACATCGCATACATGCCCAGGCGGTTGCGGCGGTCGAAGCCGGAGCGGGCCCACTCGTCGTTGGGGTCGTACTGGTTCTGCGGGAACCAGCCGATGCCGCCGGTGTCGGAGTCGTAGTGGGACCAGGTGTAGCGGCCAAAGCCTGTGAAGTATTTGTTGAGGCGGCCGCGGTAAGAGATGTCCATGCCGTCGCCGTCCCAGAAGCCCGCCGGCTGCATCTGGCGGATACGGCCGTAGGCGGGATTGGGGCGCTCGGTGTAACCGGATGCAGGCGTGGGGGCGTTTATATCGACAGAGCGGAAGCTGTCAATGCCGCGCGCCGAGTAGACGCTGACTACGCCGGTAGCCTTCTCGCCCAGTTGCCGCTCGATGGAGAGGCCGTACTGGATCTGGTAGGGGATCTTTGCATTGGGCGCCAACTGCGCCAGCGACGGCGGCTGGGCGGTGAGCGTGAGGCAGTTGGTGATGGGGACGCAGCCGGTTGCGGGCAGCGTGGCCGGGTTCAGCGAAAGCACCAGGGCGCGGCGCGCTGCATCGCCGTAGCGGGCCAGGTCAAGCAGCGGTCCGGAGCCGAAGCGGTCATAGTAGATGCCGCCGCCGCCGCGCAGAACGGTCTTCGACTGCTCCCCGAGCAGCCAGGCGAAACTGACGCGCGGCGAAAAGCCCAGGCGGCGCGTGGCGAGGAAGTTCTGCCAGTCGTAGCGCAGGCCGGGCGTGATCTGGAAGCGGTCGTTTACCTTGAACTGGTCCTGAATGAAGGCGCCCATCTCCTGCTGGTGATAGACAAAGTGAACCTGGCCGGTATTCTCGCTGAATCCCGAGGGCAGGTTGGCGGCGTAGTTTTGCAGAGCGGTTTGCAGGACAGTGACGCCGTCGGACGCCAGCGTGGGGCCGAAGGTGTAGCTGCCCAGCGCGTTGGTGTTGTCGTCGTAGGCGCGGCGGTCGATGTGGGGTGTGCCTGCGCCCAGCTTGATCAGGTTGCGGCCACGCGTCCAGGTCAACATGTCGTAGACGCGGACGTTGTACTCGGTGCCGAGCGAGTCGGCCTGGGCGGAGCCGGCAAGAAAGTCGCCGGAGACATTGATCTGCGGGGCCTCCGCGACATTGGTGTTGCGGTTGAAGTCGCGCTCGCCGACCAGCGAGACCTGGTTGAGCATGGTGGCGGAGAGGGTCTGGTCGAGGTGGGCGACGAGGTCGTCTTCGCGGTACTGGTTGTTGTAGCCGGCCGCGGCCAGGGTCTGCCCGCCTATGCCCTGGTTCTGCGAGGTCGAATCCTGGTAGCTGTACTGCACATAGCCGGATATGCCTTCGCGGAACTGGTGGGCGATGCGCGCGCTGAATTCGGTGTCGCGGGCCGGGGAGTAGACGTTCGCCTGATAGGCGCCGCTGGGGTTGTCCGAGGTGGGTTCGATGCTGGCGCTGACCACCGAATCCTGGTCGTAGAGAACGCGGTTGAAGGAGCCCAGGAAGCTGGTCTTGGGCGAATGCGGAAACGGGCCGGTGACGTGGCCTTCGTAGTTCTGGCGCTGCTCGAATGGCTTGGTGGGGGCCAGCGCATTCTGCGAGTTCAGGGCGGAGTTGCGATAGATGAAGTTGAACTGGCCGTGGTAGTGGTCGGCGGTGGACTTGGTGATGATCTCCATCTGGCCGCGGCCGGGCCAGTAGTATTGCGCCGAGTAGGGATCCTGGTTGATCCGGATCTCCTGAATGGCGGAAGCGGAGACGGTGGCGCGATTGGCCTCCACACCGTCGACCATCAGGCCGGTGCCGCCGGTGTCGCTCACGCTCGAATCGAGGAATGCGCTCATGGCCGAGGCGTAGTCGTTGTCGAAGATAGGCAGGGCCTTGAGATCGCTCGAAGTCATCACCGAGGAGTCGTGATTGGCGTCGGGCGCGGTGAGGTCCTCGCTGTTGTCGCCATTCACGCGGACAGTGGAGGCGACGGCGGCGATGGGCAGAATGATGTGCACAGGAGCGGGCAGAGGGGCGCCGGCTGGTGCGGCAGGTGCAGGGGCGCCGGGAGCTCCCGCGGGGGCGGCGATCACGACCGGGGTGCGCACGGTCTCAAATCCAGGCTCCGACACCACCAGCGTGAAGCTGCCTGTGTGCGGCGCGACAAGCTGGAAGTTGCCTTCTCCATCGGAGTGGATGGTGCCCGCAACGGCGCCATTGGTATCCAGCAGGTCAATCTCGGCGCCGGGGACAATGGCGCCGGAGGCATCTGCGACCACGCCGTGAACCGACGGAGCAGTGGGCTGCGTGGGGGTGGTGGAATTGGCTGCAAACGCTGAGCAGGGCAGGAGCAGGATGATTGCCAGGGCAAGAGAGCGCATAAGGCAAAAGTCTCCACTGGAGATGAAATGATTCGCCACGCCGAACAGGCAGAAGGACGTGCTTCAAACAAAAAGGTCGGACTCTTAGGCTTTCTGACGAATCCCGCAGCCATAGAGATAGTGAAAAAGCGTGCGAAAAACGAGATTCCTTCGAACTCCGGTTGTTCTTGGCCGGTACGCATCCCCAGGCAAGTGCCGTTTTGCTCGCAGAAAAAGCAACGCTCGGCTATTGCAAGCCCGGCGGAATGAAAGAGGTTTGCGGTTTGCGATCGCAGGACCAGGCGGCCAAAATGGAATCCTTACCATTCCTGCAGTGAAATGATTTTAGCTTGGACCTAAAGCCGCCGTCCAGTCCTTCGGAGAGTCCACCAAGACGTCCGGCTGGTTGTCTTCCAGGGTCTGCGGAGCCAGCCCGAAGGTGCAGCCGATGCAGAAGGCGCCGGCGTTGCGGGCTGTCTGCACGTCCACCTCGCTGTCGCCAATCAGGACGGTCTGCTGCGGCGTTGCGCCAGCTTCGGCCATCAGCGATTGCAAACCCTCAGGCGAGGGCTTCTTGGTGGGAAAGCTGTTGCCGCCGTAGATGTGCAGAAAATAAGGGGCAAGCCCAAGAGCCGCACAGATGTCGCGGGCGGGGCGGACGGGCTTGTTGGTAAGCACGGCCATGGTGCGGGGCTGATTATGCAGGTCTTTCAATGCGGCCAGGGCCTCGAGGACGCCGTCGTAGGCGTAGGTGTAGTCGAGCTTGTGGGCGCGATAGTAGTCGAGGAAATAGGCAAAGGCAGTCTGCAGGAACTCTTCCTCGACGGGACCGCCGTGCTCGGCGGCAAGAGCGCGGCGAACCAGCATGAGCGCTCCGTCGCCGATGAAGCCGGCAATCTCAGTGTCCTCAAGGTGCTTGAGGCCGAAGTGGGCCAGGGTTGCATTGACGCTGTTGCAGAGGTCCTGCGCGGAGTCGATCAGGGTGCCGTCCAGATCAAAGACCAGCAATTTCAGTTGTTCAACGGGAATGCGGCGAAAAACGCGAATCATGCTTCCAGTGTAACGAGGCCAGCCCCGCAATCAACGGAGCTGGCCAATTGGTCTGAGTTATTCGCGGAAAAAAGTAGTTGCGGTTTGAGCCGTCAAATCTACGCGATTGCATGCAGCACTTTTTGAAAGCTACGCCCGGAGCCGCAGGGGCATAAGTCGTTCCTGCCCAGTTTTTCTATTAGTTCCTTATCTGCGCGAACAACCCGGAGGCCACGTTTTACACGGGTTTCGGAGGGATAGCCCTTTCGGCGCTTACTGCTCCGCTCGAAAGGAGTTAGTCTCTTCAAACTTGTCGATAGCCATATGCTTTCTCCTTAGCAAAGTATTCCCTCGATTGTACCAAATTGCTTGATCGACCCCGGGGGGCGGAGAAGACTGAAGCGCGTTCCCTGGTTTTGTCCGGACCGGACGGATACAAGTGAAAAATAGGCGAGGCCCTCCCAGTGGGCTTGCAGGACCTCGCCGGAGGAGTGTGTCTTCCGGGATGAAGCCCGCGCTACGCGGTCCATCCCGGAATCTGTGTGGCGCTGCGGCTGGCAACTGGCGTCCGAGTCTCAAATCGATCAATGGACGCGAATGTCGCCCGAGCCCGTTTCTGCGCGTACTGTTGGACCGCCTCCGTTGAACTTTCCAGCGATGTGGTGGCGATCGAACGATCCTTGAACGGTCATCTCCCGGTCGGTGTGGATGCTGCCTGAGCCGGTAGAGGCGTCGAGAGTGAAGCCGGAACTTCCTGGCCAGAACTCGATGCCGCCCGAGCCGGTCTGCAGCTTCCACTCTTCCTGCGGAGCTCCGTCCACCTTGATGTTGCCCGAGCCGGTGTTGGCCCTTAGGCCGCCATGTAGATCCTTCAGCTCGATTGTGCCCGAGCCAGTCTCCGCCTTCACGTCGCCAGAACCGGTCTGTTCGGCGTAGATGTTACCCGACCCCGTGTTGACCGAAAAGCTGCCGTGGAGACCTGTGGCATGAATGTTGCCCGACCCGGTGTTCAGCCGGGCGTTTTCGCCGACGCCTTCGTCGGTAACGTTGCCGGAGCCGGAACTCGCTTCAAGATAGGCGTCGGCCGGGGCTTCGATCTCGTAGTCGATGCTGATGTTGTGGAGGTTCTCGTGGCGCTGCCCGATGCTGACAATGTTGCCGGTCTGCTCGATGGGAGGATTGGAGGCGATCTCGTGGACTTTGTCGTCGCTTCCACCCCAGTTGGACTTGACCCGGCCGAAGATGTGTACCTGCGTGCCGGAGCCATGGGTGAGGTGAATGTTTCCTGAGCCCGTGCCAACCGAGAGCTCAACGCGGCCGTTGACAGTGAGGGTACGTTCGAAGGTTGCTTCGGTAGCCAGCGCCGGGACGGCCGCCAACGCTAACGCTGCTGTTGCCAGTAACAGATGCTTCATGGGTGCCTCGGTGTTCAGTTGCCAGTTATCAGTTGCCAGTTGCCAGAGAACAGCCTTGATTGGCTGGGGGCCTGCGGTCAGCCTGTTGTCCTGCTAAATGGATGCAAGCCGGCTTCCAAAGCGAGCTGCCCGAGAAAGCCAATGGTTTCAGCCAACAGGCTTTCGCAACGCTAGTCGACTCAGTCTTTTTCATGTCCAGTTTCGAACAGTCGTGTCCGCCGCCGCACAACCGACGGGCAGAGCGGCGGGACTCCAAGGTATACGCGCGCGGAGCCGGACGCGTTCCATCTTTCCCGGGGCCGATCGAGGGCCGAATACCGGCCAACGACGTCTGCGACTGAGCGCTGCCGAAATGCTATTCTCACAACCAGATGCACGGTCTTCCGCTGCTGCAATTTGTCGCCGTGGCCATGCTGATTCTGGCCAATGCCTTTTTTGTGGCCGCGGAGTTTGCGCTGGTTTCGCTGCGCGACACCCGCATTGAGCAGATGATTGCCGCAGGCACTCCCGGAGCCCGCGCCGTGAGGCGGCTGCAGCAGGATCTGGACGACTTTTTGCCCGCCGTGCAACTGGGTGTGACGCTGTGTTCGCTGGCCCTGGGCTGGATTGGCGAGCCGGTGGCCGCGGCTGTGCTCTTCGGCTGGCTGAGCGCGCTGCCGCTTACCCAGCCCCACGCGCTGTTTTACGCCCATCTTGTCGCCGTAACCATGGGATTCGCGGTCATCACCTACTTCCATGTGGTGGTGGGGGAACTGGTGCCGAAATCGCTGGCGCTGCGCAGGGCCGAGGCGCTGGCGGTTGCCGTGGCTCCGCCCATGCTGCTGTTCATGGCTGTGGCGCGGCCGGCGGTGCGCTTCCTGAAGGTCTCGGCGGGGATGATCCTGCGCGGCTTCGATATTCAATTGTCGGAGCGCGCCGCGGTGCACTCGCCGGAAGAGCTGAAGCTGATTGCGACCGCCGCGCGGCGCATGGGCCTGCTGCCCAAGTTCCAGGAGACGCTCATCCACCGCACTCTGGAGCTTGAAGACGTGACGGTGCACGAGATCATGACTCCGCGGCAGAAGATCTTTTCGCTGCCCTCGAACATGCTGGTGGAGGACGCCAGCGCCAGGGTGATCGACCACCTGCACTCGCGCGTGCCGGTGTACGACGAGACGCGAGGGCCGGAACACATTGTGGGCGTGGTGTACTCGAAGGACCTGTCGCGGCTGATGTACTTCAGACCCGCCTCGCGGGCCGGGGCGACGCCCTTTGTGGATCTGAAGCTCTCGCAGGTGATGCGCGACGTGCTGGTGGTGCCGGAGACCAAATCGGTCCTCGATCTGATCCGCGATTTTCAGCAGCGGCGGCGGCACATGGCGATTGTGGTGGACGAGTATGGCTCAACGGTGGGACTGGTGACGGCGGAAGACGCGATTGAGCAGTTGACCGGCGAGCTGGACGACGAGTTCGACTCGCCCACGCTGCCGGTGCTGGCCACCGCTTCCGGCGCGCTGCTGATGGATGGCGGGGTGAACCTGCGCGACCTGGAAACGCAGATGCAATGGAGCGTGCCGCGGGAGGGCGGCGTGGAGACGCTGGCCGGCTTTTTGTTGATGCGCCTGGGGCACATCCCCAAGGAAGGGGAGAGCATCGTGTTCGAAGGGCGGCGGCTGACCGTTGCCGAGATGGATAAGCGGCGCATTGCGAAGATCCGGGTGGAACCGGTGGAGGAAGAGACACAGCCGGCGGAGGGCTGAGAGAGGCATCGCACTTGTCCGACCCGGCTGCCGCAGTTCCGCACAACCGGCTGCCTGAATCCACATCGCGCTCCCCGCATAGAACAACCCTCGAAATTTGCCGATATAATTGTTGCCGGACTGCGCCACGCGCGCGTTTGAGTCTCCCCGCTCGCCACTCGCGCGGAACTGTGTCGGCGCGAGCGGAGGAGCGGCAATGAAAGACAAGAGCAAGCACAACGGCCACGGCCAGCACAAGCACCACAACCGCGAACAAGAGCAGCATTCCGATAACGGGGCGAAGCTTGAGACACCGGCAGGCGCCGGGACGATCGCGCCGACAGCGCACGTTCCCGAAGCCGGCTTTCAGAAACTCGGCAAAGATTGCGGGTATGAGAAGGAGCTGGCCCGCCTGCAGATTGAGCTGGTCAAGCTGCAGGAGTGGATTCGGCACAAGGGCCTGCGCGTCATTGTTCTGTTTGAGGGGCGCGACGCGGCCGGCAAGGGCGGAGCCATCAAGCGCGTTACCGAGTCGCTGAACCCGCGCATCTGCCGCGTGGTGGCGCTGGGTACGCCCACGGAACGCGAGAAGTCGCAGTGGTACTTCCAGCGTTACGTGCCGCATTTGCCCGCCGGCGGGGAGATGGTGCTGTTTGACCGCAGCTGGTATAACCGCGCCGGCGTGGAGCGGGTGATGGGCTTCTGCACCGAACGCGAGTACCAGGAGTTCATGCAGAGCTGCCCGGAGTTCGAGCGCATGCTGGTCCGCTCCGGCATCATCCTTATCAAATACTGGTTCAGCGTGAGCGACGCGGAGCAGGAGCGGCGCTTTCAGGACCGCATGGACAAGCCGACCAAACGCTGGAAGCTAAGCCCCATGGATCTGGAGTCGCGCAAGCACTGGGCAGATTACTCGCGCGCCAAGGACGAGATGTTTGCCATTACCGACACCAAGCAGTGCCCGTGGTACGTGGTGAACGCGGAAAACAAGAAGTGCGCGCGCCTGAACGTCATTCGGCATCTGCTGTCGCTCATTCCTTATCAGGATCTGACGCCGGAGCCGCTCAAGCTGCCGCGGCTGGAAAAGTCGAAGTACGTTCGTCCGCCGATGCACGAGCAGAACTTCATTCCCCAGGTTTATCGCTGAGGGCTCCCGAATTTTTGGGCATGGTGCCGAAGAAGCGCTCCCTCAGGGGCTAAACAGGCTGCGGAAAAGCTCGCGATTTTGGGCAAGACTCGCAGAAAGCGATGTTCCGGGGCTGAAGCCCGCGTTGATTCTGCGCACTTTGTGCGGGGGTTGAAACCCCCGCCTCCCTCCGATTCGACTTTTTCCGCAAGCTGTTCAAGCCCACGCTCGTTTTGTGGTACGTGTGGCACGACTGAAGTCGTGCCCTTTCAAAACTAACTGAGACATTTTTCCGCCGTCGGGTAAATCGTCCGCTTGACGATGGTTTGGGCCTCTTATCACAGACCGCCGTGCGAGGCCTGCGCTAGAATTCCGCGCCGGAGGAAGAAAGTCATGCGCCAGGCGGTTCGGCTTTTTCTTGTTTTTGCATTGATATTTCTGCCAGGGGTTCTGCGCGCCGGAGAGAAGTTCGACGGCAAGTGGCTTACCAAGATGAGTTGCCCGGCAAAAGGGAATACCGAGGGCTACACATGGCAGTTCGACAGCATGATTACGAACGGAAACTTCCATGGAGAGCATGGCACGGCGGGCGAGCCCGGCTATCTGCTGGTTGAAGGCAAGATCGCCGACGATGGCAGCGCCAAGCTCTCTGCCAACGGCCTGGTGAATTCCAGAAAATATGCCACGGGCGTGTTTACCACGCAGGGCGGGGACTACAGCTACAACATCAAGGCGCAATTCAAAGATGCAGAGGGGACAGGCATGCGGGACAAGGGCCTGGGCATCGTGGGCCGGCCCTGCACCTTCGACTTCACGAAGCAGTGAGAGCACGCGTCCATCGCCGCGAAGTGCCGGTTGCGGCCGCGGCGGTGTCGCTGTCTTTGCCCTTGCGTCTGCACTCTGATCTCTGTCCACTGA
Source organism: uncultured Occallatibacter sp. (assembly GCA_964445025.1). GTDB lineage: Bacteria > Acidobacteriota > Terriglobia > Terriglobales > Acidobacteriaceae > Telmatobacter. Next base: position 58,282 of record CAYUJM010000005.1, read on the forward strand.
TTTATCGTTGAGAGCGAGCCCATGAAGCAGATCCTCACGCGCCTCGCTCTCACGCTTCCGGTCGTCTGGCTGGTGGTTTCGCTCGTTTTTCTGCTCATTCACCTGGTCCCGGGAGACCCGATCCTGCAGATGCTCGGCGACGGGGCGACGCCGGCGGACATCGGCGCGCTGCGGCATCAGTATGGGCTCGACCAGCCGCTCTGGGCGCAGTACGCGCACTACTGGAACGGGGTGCTGCACGGCGATCTGGGCAGCTCCATCCGCATGCACGCAACGGTGGCCAACCTGATTGCCGCGCGCTATCCATACACGCTGGCATTGACGCTGACGGCGCTTGGATTCGGGCTGGCTTTGGCGCTCCCGGCGGGAATTCTGGCTGCGGTGCGGCGCGGGCGCTGGGTCGACCAGGGGATCTCCGTGGTGTCGCTCTTCGGGCTCTCGGTGCCGGGGCTGGCGCTGGGACCGGTGCTGATCCTGGTGTTTTCCATCGGGCTGGGATGGCTGCCGGTTTCGGGAGCCAACGCGGGAGGAGGACGGTCGATCGACTGGCACTATCTTGTGCTGCCGTCCATTGCCATGGGCGCTTCGCTGTCGGCGATTCTCACGCGCATGGTGCGCACGGCAATGCTGGAGGAACTGGGCCAGGATTACATCCGCACGGCGCGCGCCAAGGGACTGGGCGAGACGGCGGTGGTCTGGCGCCACGCCCTGCCCAACGCGCTGGTTCCCATCATTACCGTCGTCGGCCTTCAGTTTGGCGCGCTGCTAGCCGGGGCCATTGTGACCGAGACCATCTTCAGTTGGCCGGGCCTGGGACGGCTGACGGTGAGCGCCATTTCGAATCGTGACTACGCACTGGTGCAGGGGTGTCTGCTATCGATCGGATTGACGTATGTGCTGGTGAACCTGCTGACGGATGTGGTGTATAGGTGGGTGAATCCGCGCATGCGGGGGTAGCACGCGCGCCGTCCGGGACGTTTCTTACCAACTCCGGGTGTACCCGATTCCCGTAGTTGTGTACCACGGGATGGTGGGAATCTTGTTGTAGCTCTCCTGAATCCAGATGGAGTTGTGATCGTTGAAGTGGACTGCCGCACCGAGTGCTTCGCCATCGTAGAAGCGGTTTTCGACGTGAGCGTATCCGGTGAAGCTGGTCAGTCCGGCCTGCACCCAGGTGTACCCGGTGACGACTTTGGTCTTCGGGAGCCCGAAATTCTTCATCACGCCCAAGGCCTCGGTGTGCGATCCGAAATTGGTGTGAAAGAAGCCGTGGGTTCCGGCGTTCTCGTAGGTGTAGGCGAAGGTCAACTCGTCACCGATGGGATCTCTCTTCAGGAATCCGAATGTGTGGCCGATGCCGATATTGAGGTTTGCCCTGGGGAGCAGCCCCGGGCGGTCGAAGTCCGAGCCTGGCATCAGGAAGAGATCGGTTGAAGTGCCGGAGTCGGCCGCGGCCTGCTGGGGCTTTTCCGCGGGCGATTGTGCGCTCAAGACGGATGAGATCATCAGTGCGAGCGCAAGAGCAACAGAGGTTCTGAAAGACGTCGCATTCAGGGTCATTCTCAGCTCTCGGACGGGGATTCACCGCGGACCGCGGAAGCAGCGTTGTCTTGCATTCAACCAACGCATGTGTAAACGGCGCATGAATGGAAGGGGTTGCGGTGCCACGATGTGGAACGAGGATTCGACCCGCGGTTAAGCGGATGGGAGAGCGACGAGCGGGACGATTTGAGGTTCGCATTCGCCGCTCTCAGTGACGGTCAGCAGGCCGAGGGTGACGGGCAGCTGAAAGCGGCGCGGGCCGCAACTGCCGGGATTGAAGTAGAGGACGCTCTTCTTCTTGTGAAAGTTGGGCACGTGGGTGTGGCCGTAGAGGACAGCGGCGAACCGCGCGGCGGCGGGGTCGAGGTGAAGTGTGCTCAGGTCGTGGAGCAGGTAGAGGTAGCGGCCTTCGAGCAGCACGACTTCTGTCTCGGGGAGTTCGCTGCAGGGGCCTTCGCGGTCGATGTTGCCGCGGATGGCGGTGACGGGAGCGATCTTCTCGAGTTCGCGGAGTATGGAGATTTTGCCCACGTCGCCGAGGTGGAGGATGCGGTCAACGCCGGCGAGAGCGGGAGCGACTTCGGGGCGAAGCAGGCCGTGGGTGTCGCTGATAACGCCGATTCTCATGGGCTATCCAGAAACTGAATTCTATCCGACGCGGAACGCGTCAATTTTGGCTGGTCGAGCATCGCGGTCTCCCACCCTGGCCGCAAAAACAAAGACGCGGCAAGGGTGGGGCACCCAGAGTCCGGGCGCGGTCGGGCATGGTCAGAGGCCGAGTTCGAGGCGGGTCCGCGGATCGAGACGGTCGCGCAGTGCGTCGCCGAGGAAGTTGAAGCCGAGGACCGCGCCAGCCACGGCGACGGCAGGGAAGAGCACTAAGTGGGGCGAATCGAAGAGGTGCGAGCGGGCGTCGTTGAGCATCGATCCCCAACTGGGCGCGGGGGCCGGAATCCCCAATCCTAAAAACGAGAGTGTCGCTTCGGCGAGGATGACGCCGGCCATGCCGATGGCGGCTTGGACCAAGATGGGCTGGACGATGTTGGGCAGGATGTGGCGGAAAAAAATGCGCAGGCCGGTTGCTCCAAGGGCGCGGGCCGCATCTACATATTCACGTTCGCGCACTGCCATCACCTGGGCGCGGACCAGGCGGGCATAGCCGGCCCATCCGCCGATGGCCAGAGCCAGCACCAGGTTGATGAATCCCGGCCCAAGAAAGGCGGCAAAGGCGATAGCCAGCAGTATGCCTGGAAGCGCCAGGAACGTGTTCATGGCGAAGGTGGTGAGCGCGGTGTCGATCCATCCGCCCAGGTAGCCGGCCAGGCCGCCGATTGCGAGGCCGAGTGCGAGCGAGATGGCCACCACACTGACGGAAACGGCAAGCGACAGCCGAGCGCCCCACAGCAGGCGCGAAAGGGTGTCGCGGCCCAGCTCATCGGTTCCGGCGGGATGTAATGCCGACGGGCCCTCCAGCCGATGAACCAGATCGATGCTTGCAGGTGGATGGGGAGCAAGCCAGGGAGCCGCAAGACCGCCGAAAACGAAGGCGGCAAGGAGCAAGACTCCGACTGCGGCCAGGGGTTGGCGGGTAACACGGATGACCGCCAAAGGTAACCCGAAAGTGGAAGTTACTTTTTTGGACACAATGCAAGAATACAGCCTTGGGAACGTGGAAAGGGACCTGTTCACCATGGCTTTTTCAGCAAAGAATCTCTTACTGCCCCTCCTGCTTTTTCCGCCCATTCTTGCTGCCCAGCCGCCCCTTTCCGGCGCGGGCTCCGCTGCCTTTCTCGCGGCAGATGTGCAATTTACCAACAATCAGGCTCTCCGCAACGTGGCCGGGCAGTTGTTTGCGCTGGGCAACCAGGCGCGCGCGGCCCAGGGTCTGCGCGCACTGAAATGGGACCCGGCATTGGCCGCCGCCGCGTTGAACCACTGCGTGCGCATGGCCGCCGAGGGGAATATCTCGCACCAGTACAACGGCGAGCCGGACCTGAGCCAGCGCGCCGGGCAGGCGGGAGCGCACTTCAGCTTTCTTGAAGAGAATGTGGCCGAGGGATACGCGCCGGCGGCAATTCACCAGGCCTGGATGCACTCGCCGGGGCACCGCGAGAATCTGCTGAACCCGACCGTCGACCGCGTGGGCGTGGCAGTGGTGGCGCGCGGCGACATGTTCTATGCCGTGGTGGACTTCGAGAAGGCCGTGCAGGTGTTGACCAGGGAGCAGGTTGAAGCTGAAGTGGCGAACCTGGTGGAGGCGACAGGCGTGGCTGCACATGGCAACTCCGTGGGCGCGCGTCTGGCCTGCTCCCAGGATCATGGCATGCCCGCGTCTCTCGACAACAAGCGGCCGGAGTTCATCATGCGCTGGCAGGATGCGGAGATCGACCGGCTTCCCGATGCGCTCATGGACAAGATTGCGTCAGGGAGATACCACGAAGCTGCGATAGGCAGCTGTCCCGCGCAGACCCGAGAGTCCACCTTCACGGTGTACCGCGTGGCGGTATTGCTGCTCAAGCCGGAGTCGAGCGGATCGCGGACTTATTTGTCTTCGAAATAGTCGTTCGTGCCTTCGCGTTGACGCCCAGTTCCCCAGTTTGAAAAATTTCCAATCTGTGAGCCAGACAGCGACTCCCGGAGCGGGGTTGTGTCTATAGATGCATGAACCTTTTGCCACGAGGGGCGATTCTGTGCCTGGCGATGGTTGCGCCGATGCTTATGGCGCAGATGCCCGCTTCCCCGGATTCACAGTATGGAAGATCGCCTGTTCTGCCGAGCAAGGCGGAGCAGTTGTTCGCGTTGGCCAACCAGGCACGTGCCGAGAATGGACTGGGACGGCTGCGATGGGACCCGGCGCTGGCCGCGGGCGCTTTGCAACACTGCCTGCGCATGGTGCGGGAAGGGCCGATTGCCCATCGCTATGGGGGCGAGCCGGATTTGACGGAGCGGGCCGCGCAGGCCGGGGCGCACTTCAGCCTGATTGAGGAAAACATCGCTGTCGGCGCATACCCGGCCAGCATCCACCAGGGATGGATGAACTCCCCGGACCACCGCGCCAACCTGCTGAACCCCGCAATCGACCGCGTAGGCGTGGCGGTAGTTGCGAGTGGCGGAGTGCTCTACGCAGTGGCTGATTATGCACACGCCGTGCAGATGTTGACATCGGCGCAGGTGGAGGCTGTTTTTGCAGGCATGCTGCGAGCCAAGGGGATCGCGATCCTGAAAGACGCGTCCACGGCGCGCGCCTATTGCGGATCGTCCGGGCGGTTTAGTGGAACGAATCCACCGGATCTCATGATCCGCTGGGAGAACTCCGATTTGACGCAACTACCATCGGATCTGGCGAAGAGGGTGGCCTCGGGAGCTTATCGGCAGGCCGCAGTGGGCAGTTGCCCGGCGCAGGACGTGGAGGGCGCATTCACCGTGTATCGTGTGGCCGTGCTCCTGTATGGTGCGAGCGCGGCCGCGTTCCCAAGCCGCTAACCAAACGACTGATGCTTCTTCCACAGCTCCGGCCAGGGAATGCGCGGCTGGCCGCAGACGAAGATGTCGGGGTGGTACTCGCTCTCCTCGTTGCGGACGCCTTCGGCGTTGCCGTTGTGTCCGGCGAGGCGGCAGCCGGTGAAAATAGAGTCAGCCTCTTCACGGCCGAGACCGAGGACGATGATGGTCGTTGGCGGCGGCGTAGGATAGCCGCGCAGCCAGGCGGAGTTGGTGGTGCTGATGGGCGCTGGCAAGTGGTATGCGGGGCCGAGGATTTCGATTGCGCCTTGTTCACCGTAATTGCCTACCGTGATGCCAAGATTTGATTGCTGTTCAGGCGGAAGGGAATCGCGGATCGCGGCGACGGTTTTGACCAGCTCGGGCCAGCCGATCTCCTCGCGCAGGTCTTCGTTTTTAGAGAGGGCGAAATCGCGCAGCGGGCCGGATGAGGCAAGGGGAACGACGATGGCCACGATAAAGGCACCGCAAACGGCGAGCCCGGCAAAGAAAACTGACTCGATGGTGCGCCGTCCCCAACGGGGCAGGGAGTCCAACCAGCGCTCGCTGACGGTTGCGCCCATGGCCAGCAGCATGGGATAGGCAGCGGCGGTGTAATAGCCGCGGCCTTTGGAAACGAAGAAAATCGCGACGGGTACCACGAACATCCAGGCCAGCATGCGGTAGCGGCGGCTGCGGAAGAACGCGATCAGGCCGGCGATCCATAGCGGCGTGGCTGCGAAGTTTACGCAGATGCGGATCTGGTCGTGAAGAAAGCCTTCGGCGCGGCCCTCGCCGACATCGCGAGCATGAATGTGCTGCAGGAAGTGGTAAGAGATGAACTGATTTCGTTCCAGCCAGAGAAAGTTGGGCAGGAAGATGAGCAGGGCAAGGGCGATGCCCGCCCAGAACCATGGGCTCTTTATATATATGCGGGATCGCGTGAGGACAACTCCGGCGAGGATTCCTGCGATATAGAAGACGATAGCGTACTTGGTGAGCAGGCCCAGGCCGACGGCAGCTCCTATGGCCAGCCACCAGCGGGGATTCTCGGTGCGGAGAAGGCGAATGGTGAAGTAAGCGATGAGCACCCACCACAGGAAATCGAATGTCGTGTACTGAAACTCTGTGCCCTGAAACAAGGGCAGAGGCGACAGCGCCACACAGAGCGCGGCCGTGACCTGGGCCAGGCGCCGGCCACTGAGTTCACGGGTCATGAGGCCGGTGACGACAATCACCGCGGCCTGGGCAATGACGGAGAAGAAGCGCAACCCGACGAGCGAGACGCCGAAGAACGCCATGCTGATGCGCTCGACGAAAGGCGTGAAGGGCGGATAGGCGACGAAGCCCCAGTCGAGATGGCGCGCATCGGAAAGAAACTGCAGCTCATCGCGGTGAAAGCCGTAGCGGCCGTTGGTGAGCAGGTGGAGCAAGGTGATAGCGGCAGCGATTGCCAGCAGGCCCGCCCACTCGATACGGGGCAGGCCGGTGGAACTGTCGGATTCGAAGCCGGGGTTTGCTGCAATCATGGACGCATCGAGATCCTTCGCGTGGGCTTGCTGCAATCGTACGCTTGGCGGCAGCCAGCAGTTCCCCAGGGAGCGAAGTTCATCGGCTCTCGGCCATCCGCTCCATGGGCGAAGGGACGCGGACCGAGGCCATGCCGGCGGCCGTGGCGGCCTGGATGCCGAGATCGGTGTCTTCAAAAACCAGGCAGTCGGCGGGCACAACTCCGAGGAGCTCTGCGGCCAGGAGAAAAGCATCCGGGGCGGGCTTGGAGCGGGCATAGTCTTCTGCGCCCACGATGATTGGGAACCGATCGAGCAGGTGAACGGCGGTGAGCGACCGAATGATGGAGTCGCGATGGCTGCCGGAGACGACAGCGAAAGGGATGCGGCCCTGCTGATCCCGGATGTGCTCGAGGACTTCAGGAATTGCTCTCAGTTCAGGCAGCAAATCGTAGTAAAGGCCTTCTTTTCGCGCGGCGACCTGCTCGACGGGCATGTGCA
>CAYUJM010000006.1:0-60208 GCA_964445025.1 uncultured Occallatibacter sp.
GTTTTCAATGTATAGTTTCCCGGCTTTGTTCGCCATTTTAGTCTCCAGCATGGAGGAGAGTGGGATTCACATCCAAACATAAGCCGTTAAGAATGAGGTTGATGCAGAATCGCGTGAAATAAATACACCCAAAAGTACCCCCATTGAGAATTGATTGAGAGGTTTTGCTGGTAGTTGAAGGCTGAAACTACAACAAGTTTATGCGCATCATTGATGTGTTGTGCCCGCCTGGATTAGTGAATCTGCTTCTGTTTGCCAGTGATTTCACCATACAGAACCCGACCTCCTCCGCTCGAGGATCACGGTTGTGTGCCTGACTGCCGGCAAACCCGCGGGCCTTCAGGGAAACGCAAGTGCTGAACCCCCGTCAGTCTCCCCTTCACCGATCCACCGATAAAAACCAATCTTAAACAGCGGCCACGTGTGCCACACGTGTGCCGCCGTTCTTGTTTTTGGAGGCAACATGGCTCACCAGACTGACCAGGTCATCCGCCGCGGATCGCAAATGCGGATGGTGCGCATCTACTTCGGCCGCGATCCGGCAACCCGGAAACGCAAGTACATCGGCAAATCTATTCACGGCGTGTTGCGCGACGCACAGACCCACCTCAATCACATGCTCGCTGAGCGGAACCTCGGGCGCAATATCCCGCTCCTCCCGGCCAACGCTCGACCAGTACCTCGATCACACTGGCTTGAAATCTGTGCGCGGCCGCGCCTGCGGAGCAAGAGCTTGCGCGACTATAGCCTATGAATCATCAAGGATTACCGCCAGTCCATCGGCGGCATGCCATACTACAGCGTTGTTGTACATGCTCTGAGTGGATTGGAGCGTCTGTGGTGGAACTGGCTGGCGATGGCGGCCTGTAACACCGCCGCAATATATCCGCTATAGGCGCTGCGGGCTTTCGCGTGCGCGCTCCTCTGCAAGGTGAGCGCAAGTTCCGCAGCGGCCAAGAGGGAGATCGCCGGTCTGGTTGGATGAGTGCTAGAATGAGCCCAACCTCTTGGAGCCAACAGCCATGGAGCAGCCGGGATCAAAGGATTTCACCGTGTCCCCGTGCGGTATCACTGCACTGCTGCGCGACTGGCAGGCCGGCCGACCAGCGGCATTAAATGAGCTGTTTGAGGCCGTCTACCCTGAGCTGCACCGCATCGCCCAGCGACACAGCGGACGCGAGAAGATCTCCTCAACACTGCAATGCACGGCAGTGGTTCATGAGGCCTGGCTGAGACTGGCGCAGTCGCAGCGGGTGAGCCTGAAAGACCGCGCGCACTTTTTCGCTTTCTCAGCGCGGCTGATGCGCACGATCCTGATCGATCATGCGCGTACCCGCAAGAGTAAGAAGCGGGGCGGCGGAGAAACCATCTTCTCCCTGATGGATTCCGATGCCTCGGTCAATCCATCCGATGTCGAAATCCTGGATTTGAACGCCGCGCTCGAAGAGCTGGAGAAGCTCGATCCGGTGCAAGGCCGGCTCGTGGAGATGCGTTACTTCAGCGGCCTCAGCATTTCCGAGACCGCCGAGGCGTTGGGGGTATCGGAAAGCACCGTAAAGCGGGAGTGGGTGGTTGCCAAGACCTGGATTCGCAGGCGTCTGGTGGAGAGCGGGAAAGAACGGTGAATCCGGAAGGCTGGAAGCGCGCAAAGGAGCTGTTCTCAGCAGCTCTGGGGCTGCCCGAGACCGAACGGGAGGCTTTTCTCGAAGCCCAGCGGGACGAGCGGGAGATTCTCGACGAAGTGCGTTCTCTGCTGGCTACATATCGCGATTCTCCCGATTTTCTTGAGAACGCTGCGCCGGCATTGCTGGCTGAGCTGCGTTCGCGGGAGAGTGCGATTCCCTTTGCCGGCCGGCGCATCGGTGCCTGGGAGTTGGTGCGCGAGATCGGCCAGGGCGGCATGGGCCTGGTGTGGGAAGCGCGCCGGGCCGATCAGCAATACGAGCAACGCGCGGCGGTGAAACTGCTGCGCGCCAGCCTCTTTTCCGAGCAGGACGTCCGCCGTTTCCGCGAAGAGCGCCAGATCCTGGCTTCATTAAATCACCCTTGCATTGCGCGGCTGCTCGACGGAGGCATGCTCGAAGACGGCGAGCCCTATTTGGTAATGGAGTACATCGACGGGGTTCCACTCAATGGCTGGTGTGAACTTCATAAGCCGAGTCTGCGGCAACGCATCGCGCTGTGTCTCGAGATTTGCTCCGCGGTCGAATACGCACACCGCCATCTGGTGATCCATCGCGATTTGAAATCGGCGAACATTCTTGTGGGCGGCGACGGCACGCCCAAGCTGCTGGATTTCGGCATCGCGAAGCTCGTCCCTGAAGGGGGAAGCTACCGCACGACTGCGAACCTGCTCAGCCCCGAATGCGCCAGTCCGGAGCAGGCACGCGGGGAACGGATGACGACAGCCAGCGATCAGTTTTCGCTGGGCGTGCTGCTCTATCAACTGCTGACCGGACGGCACCCATTTGCAGCTCCCGATGTGAGCCCGATTGAGGCATTGCGCGCCATCTGCGAGGACGAACCGCGGCTGCCCAGCAGCGTCGCGGAGAACTGGAGCCGCGAGTTGCGCGGGGAGCTGGACGCCATCCTTTTGCAGGCGCTCAACAAGAATCCCGCCGTGCGCTATGCCTCGGTGAGCGCCTTCGCCGGCGATCTTCGCGCATGGCTCGGCGGCCTGCCGGTGAGCGCTGTCCGCGAGTCCCGGTGGCGGCGCAGTGCCAAGCTCGTGCTCCGCTACAAGGCGCTGAGCGCGGCGATTGCGACTGCGGTTCTGATGCTGGTGACGGGCATTCTCGTGACTTCGATCGAGGCCAGGCGGGCGCTACGCGCCGAGCGAGAGGCGCTGGCGCAACGCGACCGCGCCGAAAACTCGCAGCAGACGGCACAGTTGCAGCGGGATCGAGCCGTCGCCGCCGAGAAGGCCGCCGCGCAAGATCGCGACCGGGCGCTCAGCGCCGAAAGGTCCGAAGCGGCGGAGAAAGACCGCGCCGTTGCCGAGAGCCGCCGCGCCGACAACGAAGCCGCCACCACCCGTAACATCAACGATTTTTTAGAGAAGGACCTGCTGGCGCAGGGCGACCCAAAGATTCAAGCCAATCCCGAGAGGAAGCCCGATCCCGATTTGAAAGTGCGCACGGCGCTGGACCGGGCAGCGGAAAGGATTCAAGGAAAGTTCGCCGGTGAGCCGCTGATTGAAGCGTCTATTCGCCAGACAATCGGCGAAAGCTATTACGATCTGGGCCTCTACGCAGAGGCGCAGCGTCAATGGGAACGTGTCGTCGAGTTGCGTCGCAAATTCCAGGGCGACGATGCCAGCGAGACTCTCGGCAGCATGAGAGAATTGGCGGTAACTTACCGCGATCAGGCGCTGTTTACACAGGCTGAGCCGTTGCTGAAGCAGATTGTCAAAGTGCAGCAGGCAAAACTGGGCGCAAACGATAACGAAACGTTGTCGTCAGCGCTGGATTTGGCGGCGTTGTACTACGCGCTCGGCCGGTATCCTGAGGTCGAAGCGATGATGACCCATATTTTGCAGGTTCGCCGGCAATTGTATCCCGATAAAACCGACGAACTCTTCGAGGCTATCTACAGCCTCGCAACGACCTATGGGGACGAGGGAAAATACGCAGCCGCCGAACCCCTGGCCCAAGAGGCTCTGGGGATCGCACGGCGGCTCCACGGCGACGATCACCCGGATACACTGAAGGTTCTGCGCGCGCTGGTCGTGATCAACCGTTGGAAGAAAGATTTCGCCCAAGCCGAGAAGTTGCAAGCCGCGGCGCTGGCCGGCGACAAGCGAACTCTGGGCGCGGACAATCCGCACACACAGATCGACATGAATAACCTCGCCGTGATTTACCGGATCGAAGGGCGTTTCGCCGAATCCGAGTCTCTGCTGGAGCAGCTGCATGAGATCAGCCGGCGGGTGAATGGCGAAGAGAACCTTTACACCCTGGCTTACGAGACTTCCCTCACCCAGACCATGGAAAGCCTGGGGCAATTCGCCGAAGCCGAGCCGTTGGCCAAAAAGAATCTGGAAACGCTGCGGCGCGTCTATGGCGAAGATAACACCTGGACGATTACCTCGACGAGAACGCTGGGCCTGCTGTATTGCTTCACTGGCAGATTCAAAGAGGCTGAAGCTCTGCTGCAAAGAACCGTTGACGCAACCCGGCGTGTACTCGGCGCCGAGCATGTCAATCTGGCGACGGCGGCCACCTGGCTGGGCATTCTCTATCAGGACGAAGGCAAAACCGATCTGGCCGAGCAGACGCTGACTGAGGCCGTTGCTCTGGACCGAAAGAGATTCCAGCCGGGAGAGTTGATCACGCGCAGCGGGTTGACCAGTCTGGGCCGCCTGCGTCTGGCCGAGCAGCGCTATAGCGAAGCCGAGAGCCTGCTGCGCGAGGCGGGGAGCGGCGAAGGAAATCAACAGTTGATGATGTGGGATACCTGCGACCGCCAGAGCCTGCTCGGCGCGAGCCTGCTGGGACAGGGTAAATACGCTGAATCCGAGCCGCTGCTGATCGAGGGCTACGAAGGACTCCGGAAGCTGAGTCCCGCGATCTCCGTTGACGCCAATCTGCCCGAGGCGGGCCAGCGACTGGTGCAGCTCTATACCGCCTGGGGCAAGCCGGAGAAGGCCGCCGAGTGGCGTCAAAGGCTCGAGCGCCCTGAAAAGTAGAAACCGTAGATTCATCGCTTACACCGCATTTCTCCGCTCCTTCTGCCAACACCTCGATTCATCTTTCAAAAAAATCCCGGATTTTGTGAACCGGTTTGTCCCGCGTTTCCGCTTATCCATGTTGAAGCGGTGGATTCCGGTCGAAGGCTGCGATTCCGGACCCCCTCCCGGGCAGAGCCGGAGGGGGACGCGCACACGATGGCGCGCGGCGCATCGCCGGCCAAAGCTCGAAGGAGAACGTGTATGCAAATACGAGGACGTCTTTTCCTTTCAACATGGATGGTCGCAGCGGCATTCTGCGTGTGCGCTTTGCGCGCAAAGGCAGAGAGCAACAACGAGTGCCAGCAGAGCTGCGCGGCAAGCAGTGCGCAATGCCATCAGAAGGCCGATGCGGAATATAGGCAGTGCATGAAGTATTGTTCGCCGGGCGCCGCGTACAGTATGTGCACAAAACAATGCGGCGCAAAACAGACCGGCACCGCGAATGGCTGCCAGAACGCCGAAAGAACCTGTCAGGAGCGGTGCGCGGCGAGTTCTGACTCGGGATCGAGCTACGGTAAGAAACCTAGCTTGCACTTACGCGTGCGTCCGGCCGATTTGGCCTTGTACCGCGTTGCCGTTTGGCGCGATGGAGGGCAGGACTAAAGTCGCTGCCATCGCCGGAGACGCAATCGCGGCCCTTGATGGCTTGCGATTTCTTCCGGAAAACCCAACCGCTCCTGCGAGGAGGAACGATGAAACACCAACGAATTGCCATCCTGGCCGCCATGCTGGCGGCCTTTGGAATCGCCGCGATTGCTGTCGAATCGGGCGCACAAAGCAGTGCCGGCCGCAAGCCGCGCGTGGCCGTTCTCGACTTCGACTATGCCACCGTGCAGTCCACCTCTGCAGCCATGTTCGGAAATGATGTCGACGTTGGAAAGGGGATCTCCAACCTCCTCGTCACGGACCTTGTCAAGAGCGGTTCCTACTCCGTGATCGAGCGCTCCGCGCTGGATAAGGTTCTGGCCGAGCAGAACTTCTCCAACTCCAACCGCGCCGACCCCACAACTGCCGCCCGCATCGGAAAGATCCTGGGCGTCGATTACATCATCCTGGGGAGCATCACCCAGTTCGGCAATGAGACCAACAAGCAGAATGTCGGCGGCAGTGGCGGCAACTGGCACGGCTTTGGCGTCGGCGGCATCGGCCACTCCAACTCCAAAGCCAATGTGGTCATTGACGCCCGGGTCATCAACATCGACACCGCGGAGATTCTCGCCGTGGCCGAAGGCAAGGGCGAGTCCAGCCGCTCCGGGCTTTCGTTGCTCGGCGGCGGCGGCAACTGGAACGGGTTTGGCAATGGCATCGTCGATTTCGGCTCCAGCAACTTTCAGAACACGATCATCGGTGAAGCCACCAAGAAGGCCGTGGACCAGTTGACTGCCGAACTGGTCACCAGCGCTGCCACGCTCCCGGTCCACACCGTCAAGGTGGACGCACTGATTGCTTCTGTCGATAGTGGCCAGATTGTGCTGAACGCCGGCGGCCGGGCCGGCATCAAGCAAGGCGATCAGCTTTCGGTGGTACGTGTCGGCAGGGAGATCAAAGATCCTGCCACGGGCCAGGTCATCCGCCGGCTCACCTCCAACATTGGAACCATTCAGGCTACTGACGTTGATGATGTCTCCGCAGTTTGCAACGTCGTCTCCGGCGCTGGCTTCCAGGTGGGCGACCACGCGGTAACACCGGGCACGTCGCCCGGCGCCGGCAGCCCAGCTGCTGCCCCAACCGGGGCGCCCAGTGCAGCTATCACGCCACAGCCACAGCCAACCGCAGGCACTTCGGTGCCTGCGGGCACACCCGCTGCTGCCGCTACGCCAGCCGATGTTGCTTCCGGCCAGCCCGATCTGACCGTGGTCAAGGCTGAGTTCATTCCCGGCGACAAGGTCGTTTTCGCAGACGACTTCTCCGACATGGCCGGCGACGAGGCCCCGCCGCACTGGAAGGTGCGCGGCGGCATGGCCGAGCTGCGCCAGGGCGGAGGCATCCGCCAGCTCACAATCCATGGAGACGATGTCTACCTGACACCCAACCTTTCCGAAGTGCCTCCCAACTTTACCCTCGAGGGTGACATCTTCTTCAGCGAGCACTGGGAATACGTTTATTGGAGTTTCGCCGACAAGAAGAGCAGTGACGTATTGAGTATCAAAGCCCGCCGGAACTACACGAACCTGATGCTCGACGTCAAGGCGAAGAACGGGCAAGAATTCGAATCCCTGGCCGCCAATTCGTTCCCCGAAGATTTTAGCCAGCCAATCAAACTACAGGTCTGGTGCCAAAACGGCCGCATCCGCGTTTACATCAACAACAATCGTGTCGTCGACGCGAACCAGATTAGTCTGCCGCCGATGAACGCCCCCGTCGCAGACGTGGGAAACGCTAACGGCACGGCCTATGTCGGCTTCCGCAATATTCGCATCGCCGAGTCCACACCGGATTTTGGCAAGGTGATCGAATCCTCGGGCCGGTACGTAACCCACGGCATCCTTTTCGATACCGACAGCGATCGCATCAAGCCGGAATCCTCCGCCGTGATCCAGTCCATTGTGCGCGGCTTGCAGGCGAGCCCCGACCTCAAGGTCGAAATCGACGGTCACACCGACTCCACGGGCAATCCGCAGCACAACATGGATCTTTCCAAGCGGCGCGCTGAGGCCGTAAAAACAGTATTGGTATCGCAATTCGACATCGACGCATCCCGGCTGACGACTGCAGGTTTCGGCTCGTCCAAACCGGTCGCACAAAACACTACTCCGGAAGGCAAGGCGCAGAATCGCCGCGTGGAATTTGTGCGCAAGTAAGCGCAAGGCAACAAGCGCACGCGGCAAATCGCCGCTGTGTCGAATTGATTTGTGGGAAAGGAAATGATGCGGATCGCGCGTAGTACATTCTTGCTGTTGCTGTGCCTGCTGCCGGCGCTGCTGCCGGCAGCGGCTGAAGACAAGTTCGGAGTACCGGTTTACGCGGGCGCCAAATACGACGCCGAAACCTCTGCATTTGTGGTGCAGATGGGCGGCCAGGCGGCCTGCTACCAATCTGCCGACGATCTTGCGAAGGTGGTGGCTTTCTACAGCAAACTCCCTGGCATCGTCGTCATCCACACCAGCGCAAAGGGCGCGATGTTCAAGCTCAACGGAGTGAGCATTACCTTGCAAAGTCCGTGGATGAACATGAAAACCGGCGCGCGCAACACTGACACACTGATATCGATTGTGAGGAATTGACGCGCGGCGCGCAGCACTTTTCATGCCGCTGCTTCCTTGCTGAGCGGCGTAGACAGCCGATCTCCGTAGAGCCCGGAGACGCGCAGGATCGACGAAAGAGGGAGCTCAGGGGAGTCTTTGGCGTCGTGGGATTTAGTGCGCGAAATCGCGGTTCTGGGTTGGATACCTGGAGGTCATTCGGCGGCCTTGCTGCGCTCCTGGAGTTCCTGGGCCACGCCGCAGAGGCGCGCCGCGCAATTCGCGGTGTCGTTAGCAAGTAGAAATGTCCGCTTTTGAGAACAAATGAAGTGTCCGGTTTTGTTTAGTTAGTCATCAGCCGTAGTAGAGGCGGTGGTAAAGTGCGAATCCCGCGCATTTTGCGGGATTTGCAAGTTGAAAGGGAAAGTCTGCTTTTGGACTTTTCCTTTCAACGTCTTTTCCACGGCCTTGATTTGTTTTTTGGTCAGCGGCGTCAAGAGTGTTCCTTCCGCGCTGTAGTGTCCGACGCGATGTCCTGCGATCATCAGGGTCAGCGTAGTGTCCAGATGTTGATGGATGATCGCCTTGCATCCAGCCAAGGTGGGGCGCCACTCGGCCCGCTCAATCTGCATGACCAGGTTGTTAAAGCGTATGGTGTTGTCTCGGTTATCCTGCCGCTGCTCGTGCCGAATGCACCGCATTCTGCCACCCTGTACAACGTCATGCTGCCACCTTGGTACAGTTATGCTGTTAGTTAGCACACTGGAATCCTGCCAAGTGAAGTCCGGTGGACTGAGCAGCATCATCTATGCCTAAGGCGTGAGCTGGTGTTATCGAAAAGATAAATACCAAGTAGCCTGGTTTACGCTCGCAACTTCGGTTGCAGGATTAGGTGTATTTCTCCTGTCGTAGTCCCCGCCAAAGAGTAATTCAGCCAATGGTCCCGGAACAATGGTTCATGCTTCTGATTTAAGGATAATACATTGACTATTATGTTATATAATGGTCTTGAAGAGGCAATATATTGGCGTTTTATCTCAGTACGGTGCAAGAGGTACAGACAGGAATTGCCGGGCGGTTCAAGGCCCGGCGTCTTGCCATGAACCTGACACAGAGAGAACTGGCGGCTCGCTCGGGCGTGACATGGAGTTCGCTGAAACGATTTGAGCGCGAAGGATTGATCGCGCTGGATTCGCTTCTGAATCTAGCCTTGGTGCTGGAGTGCCTTGACGATTTCGACAAGCTGGCAGTGGAACACCAGCCAATCCCAGCCGCTCAATCGCTCGACGCCCTGCTGACCACGCCGTCGTTGCGGCGAAGAGCGACGGGAAGTAAAGGACGCAACCATGGCGTATAGCCCGACAGAGTTGTTGACCATCTATCTGGACGCACAAAACCGACGCCGCAAGGTAGGGCGCCTCGCGTTCAAGGATAGGCGGGTCCTTTTCGAGTATGATGCCTCATTCATCGCGTCAGAAATCGAAATTTCACCGATCAAACTTCCCCTCAGGCCTGGCGTGTCCGTCGCGGACACCACGATCTTCGACGGCCTGTTCGGCGTATTCAATGACAGCCTGCCGGACGGATGGGGCCGCCTTCTGCTCGACCGCACGGTGGAAAAATACGGTATCCATCGCGGCCAACTGAATCCGCTCGACCGGCTGGCCTATGTGGGACGGCACGGCATGGGCGCTCTCAGTTACGAGCCGGAGCTGAGTCTCGAAAACTCTGATAATGCTCCACTGTCGCTCGACAAACTCGCCGAGGAATCAGCCGCCGTGCTGGCCGGAGAAAACGAAGAGGTATTCGAGGAGCTACTGCGGCTAAATGGCTCCTCTTCGGGTGCCCGGCCCAAGATCGTGGCGCAAGTGAGCGCCGACAAGAAAAAGATCATTCACGGCCAGCAGGAATTGCAACCCGGCTTTGCGCACTGGATGATCAAGTTTCCGTCTTCCCAGGACGCACGAGACGTAGGAGCTATCGAATACGCCTATAGCCTGATGGCAAAGGATGCAGGCGTGGAGATATCTGAAACCCATCTTTTCTGCACGAGAAGGAACAAATATTTCGGGACGAAACGCTTCGACCGGGACGGAGATACTCGCATCCATATGCATAGCCTTGGTGGCCTGATACATGCCGATCATCGCAGTCCTAGCCTCGACTATGATATGGTTCTGCGCGTGACCTTGGCGTTGACCAGGAATATTAAGGATGCGGAAAAGGCCTATGCGTTGGCCTGCTTCAACGTCCTTGCTCATAACCGCGACGATCATGTGAAGAACTTTTCGTTCCTTCTTAACGCGAGAAACGAGTGGATTTTCGCGCCTGCCTACGATCTGGTCTTTTCCTATGGCCCGGGCGGCGAGCAAAGCATGCTTGTCATGGGCGAGGGAAGGAATCCCGGCACATCCCAACTTCAATCATTGGGCAAACAGCACGGGTTAAAAAACGCACCGGAGATTCTGGAGAGGATGAAAAGGTCCGTGGCCAAATGGCCACGCTATGCCGAACTGGCAGACGTTTCGCGAAAATCCACCAAAGAGATCGCAGACAGGATCGCGTTGTAGTGATCATCTATATTATTCTTTCAGTCCCGGACACGGACGAATCGTGAATCGACGAAGTATCGCCAGACGAGGATATTCATAATTGGTAATCACCTCCAATGAAGATGGAGTGGTTCGAACACTTTGCACTCACTTGCGCCGTTGTGGTCTCGATGACAAGTGGCAGCGTTTCGCTGCATTGAATGGCAGCATAACACTGTATCCAGCTACTGAACCCCCGTCAGTCTCCCCTCCACGAATCCGCCAGTAAAACCAACCCTAAGCAGCGGCCGCATGTGCCACACGTGTGCCGCCTTTCCACATTAGTAGGCTGACCCGCACAACTGAGATTTCTTGCGATCAACTATCGTAAGAATTTGGCACCGGAAGGACCTGTTCGACTGTGCTGTGATCGTTTCAACCACAATCATGGTCGTGTTCTCTTCGCCAGTTACGCGGCGGACGATTGGGGCTCCGGAAGACCTTTCGCCCGTGCTTGTAGCGCGGAAAAGGAAAAGGAGAGGTAGCCCGCGCCTTCCTCGTCAATGAATGTCCTCGTCGGTTTGGCTCGCACAGCCACGCTGACGATCACGACGACCTTCACCAGCACAACCGCGAAGCTCTCGCGCGCTCCCTTGCAAATGCGCGCCTTGCTTGGCGCGGGAACAGCGCTCGCATCTTGCTTCGTACTTGTTCTGCCGTTGCGGAGGCCGCGATGGATCAGGATGGTTTGGCTGCCGATCGTTCTGGCCGCATTTTTCCTGGTGAGTTGCGGCGGCAGCGGGAGCAGTAGTGGGGGCGGCGGAGGAGGGGGATCGACTCGATCGGCGGTAGAAAACACGCCCCCGGGCACGTACACCATAGTGATTACCGGCACGGCCAACGGTATTACCCACAATGCTGTGGTTTACGTGGTCGTACACTAACTCCAGCTTGAGATCTGAGACGATTAGTAATCCACCCGAAGATGGTCGAAATAGCTTGCCGCATCGAGGCTCATCTGAGTGCCTCGATTTGCCCTGTGACTGCGGAAGTGACGATTTAGATCAATCTGATTTTTCGTGCCACGCGCACAAAGACTCGGCCCGAGAGGCGTGAGGCCGATTCGAGGTGATAGCCGCGGGGCCAGCGATAAGCCATCGTCAAGGTGCCGGTGCTTCAGAGTCACCCTAATTTGACAAAAGTCGCCGCTATGTAATGAGTTCAAAGAACGAGGGGCACTTCTCGGTGCCCCTCGTTTGCAGATTCAGAATGTCATGAAGTAAAGCCGGATTGATTAGGAGTGGCGGAACGAGCCGAGTTGCCCGGCCTTGAAGAAGAATCCGCCGGCCAGCGTGAGCGCACTCAGGATGAGCATCGACAGACCGCTGTATTCCGGGACGTATGTCGGCGTGAAATCTCCAGTGCTACTGCCGTTGCCGCTGTCCTGTTGGATCAACTTGTTGCCGTCCACTGCCCAGAATGAGTCATGGGTACCTGCGCCGTTGCTCCAAATGTTGATGAACTCGGTACCGGCGGCATTCGCAAAGAGCAGACCGTAAACGTCCAGATATGTGCCCGGCGCCGTCGCTTTGAGAAAGAAGAGATCATCGTATTCGAAGGTATATGTACCGCCAAGGTACGGGAAATAGCCTGCGGAGCCTAAAAGTTGGAGTCCGCCTCCGGGGTTTGGCACCAGGGAAAACGTGGCATCGTCCCAGTTAAGGCCGCCGGCGGTTGCGTAGTTGCCGCTGGGCGAGGGCGCACCGCCGATTGTGAGCCAACCCGAAGCGTTAACGCCTGAGTCTGCGTAGGTAAAATCATAGTTCTGAGCCGACGCCACCGGAGAGATCGCAAGAGCCGTTGCCAATGCGAATAAAGCAAGAATGACTTTCTTCATTTTCGTTTCCTCATCGGATTGGTGCTTTCAGGCCGCATATCAATCTCTGCTTTACGCAACGCCTGATCGAAAATCCAGTTCCCGCCTTCGTTAGTTCGATGCTCGCGCGACGCCTGAAGTTGTCAAGCCTGATAGTTCTTGCGATCTGTTACATGGAGTCGCAACATCCCCATGGCGTTCCAAGGGGGAGGCGGCGTTGCGCAAAAAAGGCTTTGGGAAAGATGGACCACCCAGCGAATTGTCGCATGGCCTCGTAAGCGGGCACTGTCGGTAAGAGGTGGCCGTGACACAAAACCACAGGGCACGATATCGTGCCCTTCGCTCACAGAAGCTGGAATTTCAGGAGAGCAAGATCAGGCTGGCCAGGACTTCTAGATTAGGCCTGCCTGCCTTTGTAAAAGAAACTACCGGCAAGAAGGAGGGCGCTGAGAACGAGCATGTTGCTGGAACTTCCTTCCGGGACGGCCGAAACCGTTACACCGCTAGCCGGCAGATTCTGAAAGTACATGTAGGGATCGTTGGGTAGCAACGAGCCCTTAGTATTGTTGTCATACACTTCGTAAGAGCCGTCAGGGTTGCCCCACAGGAAGGCGATGTATTCGTCGGTCGGGCCCCCAGCAGGGCTTATGTAAACTGCCACCGCATTGGCGTAATCAAAAACTGTGCCTGGAGCACCAGGTGCATTCGAGTTGGGGTAGAACTGATTGTCATAGGAGTAAACATCGCCATTCGATATCTCTATAAAGCTGGGGCTACCCAAGGTATCTTGCCCCGATGCAAGCGGGACAAGGCTCATCGAACCTACTACGCCGGTGCTTGGGTCCGAAAAGTTGCCACTAAATGAGGTAACAGTGTTGGAATCATACGGGAGATTGGCTAGATTCTGACTGGGACTTGTCGTAAAAATACCCGTAATCGTGATGTCATTGCCTGCGCTGCTGAAGTCAAAATTGTAGCTCTGGGCAGTCAACATCTCCGGAGCGATCACAAGAGCTATTGCAATTGCGAGTGAAACCAAGGATAACTTCTTCATTGTTCTTTTCTCCCGGATCGGCCCTTGCGGTTTTCCCAATTGAGGCTGCTTCTCTACCGAGGTTTTAGGCCCCTACTAAAATGTGACAAATACTTCGGCTCCACCAATCTTAGCGCGCCGCCCAAAGCTATCAAGCCTGATAATTCTTGCCACTAGTTGCAAAGAATGACACTCCCAAGCCTGGGAACGGTAATGGCACGTTCACGTTCGACTTGCACCGTTTTCGCTGCAATCTATACTCGATGCCGTGTGCAACGTTGTCAAGGATGATAATGTTTGCAACCATGTTGCAAATATTTGCGACATTGCTTGTTCATGGCCCACGCCTGCCCCAGTATTTTCCGTGCAGAATCTTAAAGATGAGGTTGAAACGCCGATCCAGCAGGGGCGGATCTGATGAGAGGAGAGGATGTGCGCTCGATCGGCTCTTCAAGAAAGAAGAGTCCACCGCGGTTCCAGGCTTCCTGGACTCCTCGTATCTAGAACGGGCGACGCTCGTTGCATTCCACGAAAGAGGACATGTCCGAGGGGCCTCGGTTGGACGTCCTACGCAACTCGCCAATCTGAACGGCGCTAGGCCGAGCCGAGGTCAATCGTGGGGTCTGCGTCAAGCCTTTTACATGAGCGCGGCGCTATGGGTTCCTTCAACTTAACTGGGCCGCGTCAAATAGCAGAACAAAAGTGAAGGGGCACGTTGCCGTGCCCCTCGTTTGCAGAATCAGAATGTCCCAGAAGTGAAGCCGGTTGATTAAGCGGCCAGGAACAAGCCAGATTGCCTGCCCTTGAAGAAGAAACCGCCTGCCAGAGTGAGCGCACTCAGGATGAGCATTGCCAGACCGCCGTATTCCGGGACGTTTAAGAAATTAAGCGTCTCACTAGGAATACCGTTTGCGTTCGCAGTAATGCAATCACCGCCTATCGAGCAGCCCGTAGGCGCGTAGCCACCTTCAGTCGTGGCGAAGTTGTAGAGATTGTAGTCCAAACCACCAGCGACAAACGAAAGGCCGTTTTCACTGACAAACTGCGGAGGAGGCGCGAAGACGTTGTCGTTGCTGGCAAAAGCGTTGGGATCAAGCAGAGCCATAGCGCCAACGTTCACCCCGTCAAGGTAAAACGTGCCAGTGAGGCCGGTGATGACGCCACCCGTAACAGTTAAGATTCCGTCGCCAGAGTAGCTGGTGCTGGCAAACGAGAAGTCATAGCTCTGAGCCGCTGCCACCGGAGAGATCGCAAGAGCCGCTGCCAATGCGAGTAAAGCTAAGAAGACTTTCTTCATTTTTCTTTCCTCATATTCCTCAACGGATCTGCGCCTTCTGGCCCCAGGTCCATCTCTGCTACAGAGCCCGATCGGCAAGCCAATCCTTGCTTTGCCTAAATCTTAGCCCGGCGCCCGAGGCTGTCAAGCCTGATAATTTTTGCAACTAGTTGCAAACAATTACATTCCCAAGCTTGGGGATGGTAAAAACACTCTCCTGGCCGCCGCCCACCGTTTTCACCACACGTTATGCTCGATGCCAGGTGCAATGTTGTCAAGAATGATAATTTTTGCAACCATGTTGCAAACATTTGCAACATGTCTTGTTCCCGGCTTATGCCTAGCCCAGCCTCTTTCGGTGCACACCGCCAAACGATGCGGCAGGAAAGCTGTTCCGGTGCAGGCGGTCCGGCGGGTCGCAAGCTCAGACCATTTGCCCCTTGAAGGAGCCAAGACGAAGCGCGACTTGCTTGCGATTCCAGGGCAATCGTATGAACGGCAAATGGTCGTCGATTGCCCGCCTTTTAGCACCGCCCCGACGGGGCTTTGTGGCAAATCACGGCCCCAAACCCCACGCTGAAGCGCGGGGCTAACGAACTTTGCGCCTCCGGCGCTGGAAATTGGAACCCGTTGCATCAACAGAATTCGTTCATGCAATTGCCCTGCTTGCGAACCTCCAAAGCGGCTTGGCTACAAACATTGCATATATAATGATCGCGATTGTATCGTGCCGACTTACTGTAAGTGCACGACGCGGCGATGGAGGCTTCACGGTGAAATTTTCTGGGTACGGACGCTCGATTGTTGTATTTACTTTGATTACTGCTCTTTTGTCGGCATGCTCATTGGATCCGAACGTGCGCAAGCAGAAATACTTCCAGAAGGGGCAGAGCTACTTCGAGAAAGGGAAATACCAGGAAGCGGCAATCGAGTTTACCAATGCCATCAAGATCGATTCGGGCTACGCCGATGCACACTTCCAGCTTGCTGAAAGCTACCTCCATTTGCAGCAAGGGAACCTGGCCTACCAGGAACTGACCCGTACCATCGACCTGCGTCCAGAGGACTACAAGGCTCGAATTGACCTGGCGAACCTGCTGATTCTGGGCCACAAGTTTCAAGATGCGCAGGCGCAAGTCGATCTGCTGCTGAAAAAGCGGCCGGACGATCCGGGCGTGCACGTCCTTGCTGCGAATCTGCTGGCTGTGCAAGGCAAGATCCCCGACGCAATTGCGGAGATGCAGCGAGCGATCGCCCTCGATCCAAAACGATGGGAACCCTACCTGGGCCTTGCTCTTTTGCAGGTGAAGGACCTTGATTTCGCTGCGGCAGAGGCAAGTTTCAAGAAGGTCATCGAACTCAATCCGAAGGCCATGCAGCCACACCTGGCGTTGGGAGAATTCTACCAATCACAAAAGCGCCTCGGCGAAGCGGAGCAGGAGTTCCGCAGCGCGCTCGCCATCGACTCAACGACTATGGGCCCACGCGAAGCGCTGGCAAGGCTCTACATGGCTGAGGGGAAGAAGGCCGATGCGGAGGAGGTCCTCAAGCAGGCCGTGCACGACCTTCCGCACAACCCGGATAGTTTCCTTGCGCTCAGTAACTTCTATTATGTGACCGGCGACCTGGATAAATCCGTGGCCGAATATCACGCACTCTTCTTGGAACGCCCGAAAGACTTGGTGGTCAGAAAGAAATATATTGAACTTCTTCTTCAGGCAAAGCGCTACGATGAAGCTCGCAGCCTGAACGATGAAATTCTAAAGGCCAACCCAAAAGACGACGATGCGCTGGTTAACCGAAGCCAGATGCAAATCAATTCAGGTGACGTCAGCAACGCCGAACAGACATTGCAGGCTGTGGTCAAAGATGTCCCCAACAACATCCAGGCCCACTACGCTTTGGGCGTTGCCTTCCAAAAACAGGGGAATCTGACCCAGGCCGTGAGCGAGTGGCGCGAGGCTTTGCGCCTGAACCCCAATTTCCTGGATGCCCAACGCGCCATTGCTGACGCCACCATGCATCAGGGCGACATGAATGGCCTGCAGGACGCTGCCAATCAAATGATCAGGCTGCAACCCGGGTCGCCGGAGGGCTACGCACTTCGGGCCCTTGCCAATATCAATGCCAAACACTATCCCGAGGCTGAACAGGATGTTCGCAGGGCGATCGCCGCGGCCCCTCAGAGCGTATTGGGCTACGTGCAGATGGGCAACCTGAGGTTTGTTCAGAAGCAGTATAGCGACGCCGCCAAGGCTTACCAGGAAGCCCTGGACCGGAGCGCCGATTCGACGGACGCTCTGCGCGGCCTGATGAACACATATATCGCGGAAAAGCAAATCGACAAGGCAATCGCTGCCGCAAAAGCGCAAATCGGTAAATCGCCCAACAATAGCAAGTTCTACGACCTGCTCGGCAGCGCGCTGTTCCAAGACAAGAGTGACCTCGGCGGAGCTGAAGTCGCGTTTGCGAAATCAGTTGCGCTCGACAAGAACAATTCCGATGCAGTGATCCAGCTGTGCCAGGTGCAGGCGGCCAGGGGAGAGATTGATCAGGCCATCGCCACTGGCGAGCAATCGCTTAGGGACAACCCCAGTCAGCCAAACCTCTTTATTGTGATGGGGAATCTGTATGAATCCAAGTCGGAATTGAAGAAAGCGGAAGGAGCATTTCAGAACTCGTTGGCTCTCAATTCCCAGAATCCCGTGGCCTCCAATGATCTTGCACGTGTGATGCTGCAAACGGGTGAAAACTTGGATGTCGCGTTGGCTCTGGCGCAAAAGGCGCGGGCAGGGCTACCCAATTCTCCGGGCGTCGCCGACACAATCGGGTGGATTTATTACCGAAAAGGAGTGTACCCGCTGGCGATTACTTTTCTCAAGGAAGCGCTTGATCAGCAGGAAAAAAACAAGTTGCCAGACAACCCCGATTTTGACTACCACCTTGGATGGGCATACGAAAAAACCGGGCAACCTGCGTTGGCCCGGCAGCACTTCGAACATCTATTAAAGATTCGTCCCAACTATCCCGCCGCTGCGGAAATCAAGAATGAGCTGACCCACTTGAAATAGTAATAGCTGGCGCTAACCGTTCTTTGCGCCAGCCACAGAAAATCGGACGGACAGGAGGGCGCTTTCTGCACCCTCCATGCGGTGGTTCAGCCCTGGCCTCTTCCGCCAGCCCGGGCTAGTCGGCTCTTTACCATTTATGTCCCTTTCGCTGCGGCCGGCGCCTGGTCCAATTCCATTCTCTCCGCTGAGCCTTCGCCCCTTTGCAAGATCCAAAGCAACGCGAGGATGACGGCCAGTGCGATCGCGAAGAAAATGATGCCTCCCTGGTGATGGAACCTTCCTGTCAGATATCCTGGGTCGACTCGAGTTCCAAGCATCGCGATCGCAAATATACGCAAGCCATTCTTGGCAACGGACAAAGGAACCGCCAGACCGATCAACAATGCCTTTCGCCAGGGCGAATGCAGTAGAAGCTGCGCCAGGACCATGGTTGTGACCAACAGCATCGAGCTGGATCGGATGCTGCTACACTCCTGAGCAACCAGCAGCGTCAGGCCAGGAA
Organism: uncultured Occallatibacter sp.; assembly: GCA_964445025.1. GTDB lineage: Bacteria > Acidobacteriota > Terriglobia > Terriglobales > Acidobacteriaceae > Telmatobacter. The sequence continues at coordinate 18,201 of CAYUJM010000006.1, forward strand.
TGGTTAGCTGGAGGCCGTCTTGAGCCACGGGAACACCAAACGCTTCGAAAAGCACGCGGGCCGACCAGGTAGACCCTTGCTGCAGCAGAGCTATGATCCCGTTCAACAAAGTGTTCGGAAACGGGACCAAACCGAACAAAAAGCACAGCGGGAATAGAACCGATCGGGAAGCTCTGGAGCCAAGGCAAAGTACAAATGCCCCAATCCACCACAAAACCAAGGCAAACATCCTGATCGAGAGCCGTACGTCGGCGGGCAACGAAGCTGACCACGCAAGCGAGGAGCAGGCGATCAAGACCGCGACCACCAGGAGACCGGAACCGGTACGAACGCTCAGGGCGAACTTCGTCCGCAGGAAACGCCACTCCAGAAAGATCAGAGCTACGCTAATAGGCAGAATCAGAAGAATGTGAGTGTATTCGTCGTTGCGCACTGACAGTGTGAAGGTGCCTATCAGGGGGCGCCACCCGACCAGCAAAGAAAAAACCCAGAATAGAGCAAGACCTGTCTCTTGTTTCGCTAACTTGGTCATGAACCGTTGTACTCCTGCGCCAACATCAGATGCGCTCAAAACAGGGCTATTACACCCTGAGATGATTTCCCATCAAAGGCCGGCGGCAATTGACTCTTCACGAAGAACGGATGACACGCCAGAATCTCCCTCTTGCAGTGCATCTGCTTGCTCGTAGATCAGCTGGCCGTTCACCATCCGGGCAAATGCCAATACCGCGCGTTCGGCACCGTCGCCTATAACCCGCCATGAATTGCCGTCTTTGACAACAGACATCCGGCTTCGCTCTCGCCACCAGCTATCGATCTCGCCAGGAAGCGCGAACCACAGGGGTTCCTGTTTGCGTAATTTCGTCAACTTGGCAAGCAAGTCTTTATAGACTGACTGTTCCTTATCTTCGGTAATGTAGTCGGGGTGAACGATGAAACTCGCGAGACCGTTCTTGGCAAGGATCAGCTCCACCTGCTCTTTCCACAAGTCGATCGAATGCTGGTTCAGCACGTAAAATAATGTGTAGTCTTGGATCGTGGTAACCGGTACTTCGAGGATGTCACCAATAAAATATGGCATCACGGTACAGCAGCCGCCGCGTTGCGGGTCAAGAGGTACGACATTCCCGAAGGACATGTCGAAGGAGAAATCAAAGTCCCCGTACCACTCAGCCTTGCGGTAAAGCGCAGCCGAACGATAGCCTTTCGCTCCAAACTCCTGTCCATAACGATTGATAAGGGCAACCCTGCGAAGGAATTCTTTTCGCTCATCGAACAGCCGGCCGTCGTGGTTCAGGTCCTGTACGCACACTTCAAATCCACGATCGCGCAGTCGGCTCAAGAATTCCGGAGTGACAGGGTATCGCTCTTCGGGAACGATCTGAAAGGACGCCTTAATTCCATACGAGTCGTCGATGTCCATCAGCTGCGTGCAAAAGTCGCGTCCCGGCACGGTTTCCACATCGTGTGTCATCGAGATGCAGCCGCGAGCGCCATTAGGCCAAAACCATATGAATGGAATACGATCGGTGCCGCTGACTCGCAGCGAGAGCAGCAACAGGTTTTCGCAAATACTCTCGACGGTGGTGTCAACGGGCCAATGCGGGAATTGTCTCTTCTGCCAGTTGGCGGCCCGGAGTTTCTGAATGAATCTGCGCAGTGTGCGGTTCGTAAAGGGGCGGAGCCAGTAGTAGATCTTCTTGAACGCGCACTCATGTCGACGTAGTTGGACGCTGTTATAGCGCTCCAACCGAAGATTGTCGATGACTTCATCAGGATCAAATGGCAGTACAAGCTGCTTGCCATCAACCAAAACGTTTGGGAGTACATCGGAGAGGGGATATTGCACTTGCGCTTGGAGAGCACTCTTTAAGGAGCGGCCAAAACACGTTACGCCGGGACCGAATTGGAAGTATCCCGGATCCGGAGATAGTTCTTCGTTGAGACGAAAGTCTAGGAATTCCTCCGGACAACGATAGTGATTGTGCACGGCTTGAGCCAGCATGATTTGGTCTTTTCTTAAGGCTTTGGACATTGGCTGAATATGACATTTCCATTAAGGATTCGTCGAAGATGTCAGCCGTCTCGACATTCGTGATCATCGAACCCTAACCGATATGACGGTATAACAGCTGACCAAATCTGGACGAGACGGCGTCAGGCAATACCGAGAACAGGCGCCGTGTTGAAGGCAGGTAAGACTCTACCAGGCCTTTCTTATTCGCAGTCTCGGAATAGCGAAGATAGGTGATCCGCCTGCACACAGCTCCGAAACGGTCCTTAAACTTAACCAGACCTGCGTTATCGATGTCAGTGCGGCCAAGGTCGAGTTGCTCGGCACCCACCATCTTGCTCTCCTCGATTAACCTCCAAAATAGGAACGGCATCCCGGCGAGGTGATGGAACCTCTCGTCGGAGCACCCGTATTTATAGACGACGGTGCGACGGTGATACAGCGCTAGAATCGCAGCGATCGGAATGCCATCTTTACGGGCCAACCGGATCTCCAGGTTGGGACCCATAGAGGCAACCAGGTTCCGGAACCATGAGCGGGGTTGCGGGAGAAGCTGATGCCGTCTCCGGGTAATCATTTGGAGTCGATAGAAATCATTGAGAAGGTCGTCGCTGGTGCCCTTCTCATAGGACAGGTGTTCGTGCTCGGCTCGCTTGATGCGCCGTTGGAGGCAGTTCTTGTGCAACTGGCAGAATAGCCTTTCGACAGAAGGCTCCAAATCCAGGGTGTGAAGCCAGAAGGACTGGTTGGCCGCCAAAAAGGAACCCGATTGAATCTCTCTGGAAAGTGGCCGAAGCTCGACGTACTTCCAGTTCTGCCGGATGCACTCCCTCAGCATCCATTCCATGAATTTGGGGATTGCTTCGATATCACTAAGCAACGGTTCGGCGTGGTCCGCGAATGGCAGTGAAACCAGCCTGCTCCCAGTTATCCAGCTCTTGACTTCGCAGAAAGCGATCCCGTTCGATAGGGGCTCTCCAGGAGGCGTGCTTGTCAGTACGATGGGACGATAGCCGTAGGTTCTATGCAGCGCTTCGAGCCAGCTGAGTTGGTGGAATACCGACGCCCTGGGATGGGATGCAGCCAGATCGCTCCAGCGGCGGTCAAGCATCGGGTCCAGGGTGAATAGCTGCATTGAACGGGAATCTGTACCTTCTGGAGGTCTCACACCGAAGAGCAAGATCGCCATTCGAGCAATCTATGAGCGCTTCTCAAGAAATATCAATGCCATCTAATTCCGCTGCGCCGGGCCTGTCATTAGCCCCATACCCACCAAATAGCAGGAAGCGCACAAATTACTGTACAAAGTTACTTTTGAAACTCGTGATAAGCGGAATCTTTCGCTGGTTTCTCAATTCGTCGACAAGGCCCCAATCCCGGGTCTCATCTGACCGTTCGAGCGGACACTTGCGGCTGGTGTGATCGCCCACGTTTTTGCGCCACGAGACAGTCCACCAACGCCAGGTACTGTTGGCGGAGCTCATGAGCGCCGTTCCGAATCTTCTCGGCGGCATTCGCGGAGAGCCTAGCCGTAAGTTCAGGATCGCTGTGGACAGAAACAACAGCCCGCACGAGGTCCTCTTCATCCTCAGAGCGGAAATAACATAACTCCGAGTCATCGAAAAAACGGCTCTCAATTTCCGTCCTGCTTGCGACAACAGGCACACCAACTGCCATGAACTCTGAAATCTTTGTGCTTGCGGCTTCATTCCCGAACGAGTCGCTCGCGCGTTTAGGCACTACAGCAACGTCGCAGTTGGCCATCCGATCGACAAGGACTGCTGTCGGCACAATGTCGAAAAACTGAATTGCTTTCCCAAGGCACAACAGCTCGGTGAGATCCTCCAGAGCTTTCCTGGCCGTTCCTTCCGCGTAGATATGCACTTCCGCCTGTGGAATAGCCGCTCTGATCTTTGGGAACGCGCGAATTAGGATATCAACACCTTGATGCCAGCTCAGAGTGCCTGGGTACATTATGACGAATCTCCCGTTGCTGTGCAGTCTGCTCCCAGGGTGAAATACCGTGGGATCCGGGCTATACCAGATCATGCTACATTTCGAACGCTCCGCCGACCGGCTCACGACACGCTCGTACCAAATTGGATTCGCCACAATGACATGGTTGGCAAATGCCACGGAACACCTTTCTGCGAGTCTAAGCAATTTAAAAAGAACGGACTTGTCTGCCACATTGAATTTGCTGCCCCAAAGCTCGGGTACTAGGTCTCTCAGGTCAAGAATCACTGGTACCCCGAATAACTTCGGAATGAGTGCCGAGAACACAAGCACATCTGGTATCGGTTGCACATGAATGAGATCGTAGCTACTCCTAAGATGACGACCCGCAATGCACATTGCGGCACGAATCAGGAATTGAAGAATCTTGAACAAGTAAACGAACCGTCCGCACTCGTCGACGTCTCTATATTGAATGCGAAAGATGTTGACTCCGTTGCAGACTTCGTAGGCGGGCGAACCTCGTCGACGCGCGGCGATGACATCGACGATATCGCCGCGGGATGCTAGCGCTTCTGCAAACTGCTGCATATGCGTGTTGCACTCGTAGAATCTGCGTGCGACTAGGCAAACTCTCATATGATTAGTCCAGGCTCCATTTCCCAAGTTGATGGTTAGACTGAGGCGTGAGACGACGACTCATTGTGGCCGCCAGTATGAGAATCGAAGTGTGCTATGCCAACTTAGTGGCAGGCGCCCATGCTCCGAGATATGCTTTTGCCCTTGGTAGCTCAGTGAGCGGAATGTAGCGATGCGGTCAGAAGGGGCCTCGAAGGTGCGAGGTGTCGGCCATCGATCATAGCGTGGTTTACAACATATGTGGACCACTCTTCATAGACCAGATTCCTTCGCATTCGAGGTCCGAACTTCCACCGCGAGTGTGGATCAACCCCTCGACCAGTGCAGCAATCCTCGTGTTCTAGGTCGATTGCTAGGGCGCGTAGCTAGACAATCTACCAGGTCCAGGTATTCATGTTTCTTTACATCCCAGTTATTCTGGGCGATGAACGTATTACTGGATTTGCATAAGTCGCCACGTTGGTCAGGATTCTGCATCAGGTCGAATATTCTGTCTGCAAGGTCCTTTGCGCTGCCGGAGTCGAAGAACCTCACCATCTCTTCGCTAAAGTAGTGTTCGTCAATGCGCGTCCTCGAAGCAACGACCGGAACATTCATCGCCATGAATTCCATGATCTTTGTGCTGAACGCTTCGTTACCAAAGGAATTCTTTCGCTTTGGAACTACACCCAAATCGCTGCTCGCCACTATTTCCGCGACCCGTTCCAAGGAGACGAGGCCGCTGATAAAGACGCGGTCTGCCAAGTGCAGCCGCAGTATCATGCCTTTGAGCTTTTCACGGTCCGGTCCGTCCCCGACAATAACAAACTTTAGATTTGGAGCTCGATCCCGTAGTAGGGACACGGCCTCAATTGCAATGTCGAGTCCCTGGTGCCACGTGAGACCTCCCGGGTAGCACATGACAAAGTCGCCATTAAGAGGAGCCGGACGCGGACGACGCGAGAATATAGAAAGATCGGGATAGTTGATTATTGCCGTGCATTTCTTGGGACGGACCGAGCGATTGACAAGCGTGTCATACCAAATATGGTTTGAGATGATCACGTGGTTGGAATAGGCGATCGAAAGCCTCTCAAGAAAAACCAGCAGCCGAAATATCAGCGAGCGCTCCCCGACCTTGAACTTGCTGCAATAGAACTCCGGTACAAGATCGTGAATGTCGAGAATCACACGCGCCCCCATAAGGCGCGGGATGACGGTTGCAAAGACTTCGAAGTCGGGCACCGAGTGCACGTGGATGATGTCGTAGGGTTCGCGCAGATGACTTACTGTCAAGAACCACGCAGATCGAAAGAAGAAGAACAGCAGCTTTATCAGGTAACTGAACGGGCCTGTTTCGTCGATCGAGCGTTTCTGTATCCGGAAAACGCGCACTCCCTGGATTAGCTCGAACGGAGGCTGTTCATCACGGGACAACGCGAACGCATCGACTTGGTCTCCGCGTTTTACGAGCGCCTCGGCGTAACGACGCACCCGATTATCCCTCTCGTAGAATGTGTAGGCCAACATGCAGGCTCTCATGAACTAAACCCTTTCGCCTAGCGTTTTTATGTGTTCGATCTGGATTCAGGAAGAGTACTTAATAGGTAGAAAGTCATGCTTAAGAAGATTGAGAGTTTCAGAACTCTTTCTGTGTCTCAGGCAGGAATCCATCCGGCGGCCTTTAGAGAGAACACGGAAACGGCCAGCGCGGACGCCAGATATGTGTTTTTAACGAAAACCTCTTGGTTTCCCTTTGAAAGGGTACAAATCTAATTCTGCGTAAGCTAAAAGCGAAAGCAGTCTCATCGGGGTTGAGTACAATGAAACGGCTCCTCAGACATAGCTAGTCCTGAAGGTCGAGGTCCTCGCTAGATGTTGTCCTTCATACTTTGTGCGATTAATAACCGCTTTCGGAGTAATTGCCGGACTCTTTCAGTTTCTTCATGCCGCAAGTAGTTCATAAATTCGGCAGAGACCATTCTTTCCTCGGCGGCGATGTACGAATAGCAAAAGCCAGCCAGCCTCACCCCTGCGTATACGATAAAAGGCCGAGATGACAGTCTTTGCATTAGGCGACCGATCTCGAAAAGGGGATGAATGCCTAGAGAATGATCCATCCGGCCCTGGCGAAATGTGCCACGGATCCAGCCGGTGGCTCCTCCCATCGGCCGGTGATGGAAGACTCTTAACTCCGCTATGGAACGAACTCGCCATCCGTTCATCCGACTCCGGATTTCGGCGTAGGTATCCGGACCACCATAGGGTAGAGCTAAATAGCACTCTCCCAAAGACTCAAAGCATTCACGACGGAAGCATTGCGTTGCGTGAGCCACCGATAATTCCCTATTGTCACGACGCGGTTTGAACTCGCCGCCTTGCTTCTCGAAGATGCTGCCGCCTGCCAATCCGAGCCTGGGGTCAGTTCCAAATACTCTCAGCAAATCAGAAAAATAAGTCGGATCAAATGAAACATCTGCATCGGCATTGGCGATAAAGTCGAAGTCTAGCCCTTTTAGGCGGCCAAGGCCTGCGTTGATAGCGTGCACCTGAGCGGCAAAATTGCGCGGATGATCGTCATCGATTCTAAACAGCTCAATGAAGTCAAATTGCGACGCATACTGCCTTACAATTGCTTCCGTCCTATCTGTTGAACCATCGCTTACGATTACCCATCGCAACGGAAGCAATGTCTGAGCCGTTACTGACCTGAGCAATTCCTCAATATACCGCTCTTCATTGTAGGCGGCTGTTACCAATACGTATCGTGCTTCCACCGGCATGGCGCGCCTCATGACACAGTGATTCCGGCGTGATGGCCCTCGATGATCAGCCACTTGATGCTCGCAAGACTTCGTCTCGTCTTCGCAACCGCCAGCGACCGTTCCGACTTCCTTGCAATGCCAAGCAGGCAAAAACATACGACGCGAATAATCTCGTGAAGGCAGGTGACACCTATGTGCCCAAGTGCCCACAAACTGCCGTAGTGTTTCTTGCACAACTGCAAGTTCGCACGCCTCATCTCAATGTAAAAGCGAGTCGGAGCAACGGCGGAACTGGCTCCCCCGTGGTGAAAGGCGCGAGCGCCGGAGAAATAAACTCTTTTCCAGCCTGACTTGTGAAATCGATAGGACCAGTCAATGTCTTCGCCATACATAAAGAACTGCTCATCCAGCATCCCAACCTGTTCCAGAGCCTTCCTTCGCACCATCAGAAACCAGCCATTCAACACGTCGACCTCGGAGGTCTCACTGTTATTGAAGTCGGTCATCTCAATTCCATTGAAGGTTCTTGAGCTTCGGAAGATGTGACGCAAGGCAAACGCATCGCAGATGCCTCTCCACAGAGTGGGAAATCTCAGATAGGATCTTCCAATCAACCCATTCGGACCGAGCATCTGTGGGCCCAACATGCCAATGGAGGGGTTGGCTTCCATGTATGCCTGCATACGCGGAAGGCAGTCAGAAAGAACACGGACATCCGAGTTCACCAGGCACACGTACTTGCCGGTGCAGGCAACCATACCGATGTTGTTTGCTTTTGCAAATCCAAGGTTGGCGCTGTTCTCGATCAGGCGAACCCAGGGAAACTCCTGCTGAATGAGCGCCGGCGTGCCGTCAGAAGATGCATTATCGACGACAATGATCTCAACCTTGGGATCGGCCAGGTAGTTGCGGAGCGAGTCAAGGCACTCCCGCGCATACTGCTTGCCATTCCAGGTGACGATGATGATCGACAAATCAGGTGAGCGGATTTCCATAGAAGGGCATAGAGATTGTTGGCTCAGTAGTGAGAGCCGGTTGGCAGAAGTTCGCTCAGCTGGGGCTGAACAGGCGATGGCTCGGCTTCAACCGGCGCGATGTTCTTTCGAGCCGTGGTTCGGGTTGTTAAAACGGTGATGATGCCCAGCAACGCGAACCATGAGTATTTTGTCTGGTCGAAGTAGCTGATGCCGAAGTAGCCTACACAGTGGGCAAACAGGGCGACGCCGACCAGCCACAGCAGCCACTCCTGCCTTAAATCCCCTGCTATCCGTTTTCGTGCCCTGCCAAGCCTGCGGAACGACTGTGTGATAAGCAAAAGGAAGCACAGAAGCGTCACCAGCCCTCCGGTTTCACCTTCGCTAATCCATTGTTCGCAAAGATCGTCGAGATCTGCGTAATTACCGAACCACCAGGTTGCTTGTTTGTCAGTTCCCAAAAGCCACCAGTCGCCGAAGTGCCGGAAAAACATGTCGACGAGTTCTGCGCGGTGCCAGCCGGAGTTGCCGGCAACCAAATGCACCCGAGCGATGAGGAACCAGACAGGCGCCTTCATCACCAGGGCGCATGCCCCAAGCAGGATCACGAAGACCCAACGCACAGTTCGCATCCGCCCGCGCAGAGGCCAAAAGCAGATGCCAATGATTCCGGCCATACACGATGTCAACGGAGTGGATGATGAGCAACTGAAGACCATTGCAGAGGAGCCGGCCACGCCAACCACGGCAAGGAGCTTGGTTCTTCTGCTGCGCCAAAGCCAAACAAAGAACGGTAGCAGAGTCGCGGCGAAAGAACCTGCCAGAATCGGGTGTGCAAATGGCCCCTGTGCGCGGATCTTGCCGTCCCGCAAAGCCGAAACCACGGGGATGCTTCCAAAATAGCCGAAGACATTAACGCCACGGAAACGCTCATATAGCAGCGCGATACCTAGAATGCCAACAATGAGGGCAAATGTCCTGGCAACACGCCTGATGTCCTCCGTGTCGCGGATCAGATATCGCAGGAGGTAGTATCCCCCCAGAGTGTCCCAGATGAATCCGACCCTCTGAATGAAGGCAGCTCCGTTGCCCCCGTAGTAAAGCGTCGTGACCACGACATGAAGCAGAGCCCAGCAGGTGAATATTTTGTCCAGGTCGTTCCACCCGGCGGTGAATACTCGGGTTTTCGATCCCAGCTTTGCCCGCACCAGGCGCGCAATTCCGAATGCGATCAGAATTCGGGGCACGTAGAAATGGACACCAGCAACATGCAACTCCTGCCCGGCTGGAAGCAGAAACAAGCCCAGCAGGAACGGCACCAAAACGTACTTCCGCGGAAGCCAAAGCACGAGCGCAATCGCCACTACCATGGCGATGGCCACCACGGGATGCATGACCGTGTTGGTGGCTCCGCCGCCGAATGTGCCGATGATGGACGTCTGCGCCTGCACCTAGGAATGCCTCATTGATTCGCGAATACCGAAATGGATTTGGAAAGGAGTCAGCCCTACCTCCCCTTGATTATTCTCTTCAAAGCCTCTCTTAGTTTCGATGGCATGAAGGAGGAGGCTGCCCGAAGCAGCATCATCGGCTCCCGGGTCTCTTTGAATCCTACGAGACAAACCGAGACTGACTCTTTGCGCCTGCCGGTACGCGAATACTCCCCAGCTAGGTTTCTGCAGAGTCTCGAGATGTTTCGATTGACGGCCGCAAGAGCTTCGCGATCCCCCCTTAGACTGTCCTTTTCGTGCATGGACCTTTTCAGGTGAAATTGTTCGTCCTGCAGATACCACTTCACAAGGGTGGAGTCCGCTCCTACTCGCTGTACCGCAAGCGGCAGGTCTATGTATCCGCAGTAAGATGAACGTGATATGCGAAGAAAGAGGTCCCAGTCCGTCCCTGAAGGCCAGGACTCATTAAATACGCCTGCTTGTCCAAACGTCTCTCTCCTTATGAGCACCGCGCATGTCTTAATTGGAACCTCTTCAAGTAGACAGAGGTACATCTGTCGGCTAGTCAACACGTGCTCCCTCCCTGCCGATCTCTCAGATAAGAGCCTTGGGAACGCCCTCATCAAACTAATCGTTGATGGAATTGTTTTCTCTCGGTCAATTAACTCGACATCGGTGAATACGAAATCGACATCCGGATGCCGACTAAGGAAACAAACTTGTCGCTCGAGCCAGTCTGGCTTCCAGAGGTCGTCTGAATCGAGGAATGCTACGAACTCACCCGTGGCAGCTGCTATTCCTGTGTTACATGCTGCACTATATCCGCGATTTGTTTCGTGCCGAATGTACCGAATTCTCTCGTCATGAAGGCCCTTGACGATTTCCATCGTGTTATCTACTGAACCGTCATCAACTACAATGCTTTCGAAGTCATGAAAGCTCTGGTTCATTAAGCTCTCCAAGGTTTCGCGGATGATGTAGCCACGATTGTAGGTCGGCGTGACGATAGATACTTTCATCGAAAACCCTCTCCAGCAAAATGGAATCCGCTCAGATTGGTTCTCCGTGTTGAGCCGCTCAGCGACCACGAAGACGCCTGTGTGAGGTTGTCTGGTCCGCCTAAAGCGTATTTTGGCCGGCGTCAAGCGAGAAAGACTTCTGTTCACTAGAGTTTTGACTGACTTGCGCAGTTGCGCCTCTAAGCCAATCAACACGAATACGCCACCGACTCCGCCTGCTGCGACTTCGACAATCAGAAGAAAGATAGGTCTGCTGGGTCGCAAGCTGGCGATTGCATGGTCAGCTTCGCAGTGCAGAAAGTGGCGGATTGGTGCGACGCATGTCCGGTTCGAACCCTTCGATTCGGATCGTCTTCATCCGCGGAAACCAAGGCGATCTCCTGATGGCGCCATTGCGATACCGATAGAAGCTGCTACGCAATTCCTCCATGATTCGCTTATTCCACGAGCCAGATTTGGCAATATGCAGGGCGTTCCAAGATCTTCGGCAGGACAAGATGCCGCCTCTCAGCTGTTGCTCCACCTTTTTGTCGCCCCGCCTTTGCGCCTCTTCTTGCGCGCGCATAAGTGTCTTGAGAGTGCATTCGCTCAAAACGATTCCGTCTTCTTCAGCCTCCCTCGAAAGGCTGTTTGTCGCGCCCCCGGCCCAGATCGATAGCGGATCCGTTATGAAGGCCCAGGGACCTTCGACCGACAGTCTCATTGAAAGATCGTAGTCCTCCAGGTATTTGAGGCTGGTATCAAATCCACCAATCTTCTCAAGCGGTTCGCGGCGGATGGCAGCCGCCTGGTTGAACATGACGAATCGGCTAGCCAAGACTTCGGTTACATTCAACCACAGACCATCTTCATACGGCGGACTCAACAGGGAAATGTCAAACGAGTAACGATCTTTGCCATCCCCATGCAGGTTCTTCATTAACATGTTGCACAGACAGCAGGGTACCGAGTCGCCGGCCCGTTCCAGCAGCCGCACCTGGCGTTCAATCTTTGTCGTCGCCCAGAAGTCGTCTGAATCTTGGAAGGCAATGATGTCCCCGCGAGAGAGTTCGATGCCCCAATTGCGCGCCGCTGACGGACCCGCATTTGCCTGCGCAAATAGCTGGATGCGATTTCCGTAACGCTGAAGAACTTCCTGGGTGTTATCCGTGGAGCCGTCGTCAATTACGATCAGTTCAATATTTTTGTACGTCTGACGGAAAACGTCGTCGATGGTCTTGCAGACCACGTCCGCTCTGTTAAAGGTCGGGAGGATCACGCTCACTAAAGGCTGTGCCGGCATCGCCAAAAGGCCCCAAGACTTAAAACCTGTGTGACAAAGGAAGGTTGAGCCGCCAGACGCCGATGCGAGGCAGTCTTTCCAACCTCAATAGAATGGAGGCGACTATCGGGACTAAGCAGCTGTATCACGCATGAAGATCAATTTCCACATTCTACGGCCGCCTTGGAAGACGGGGCAAAGCGCTGAGTATGCCACAGCAAAGAAGGCAGCATCGAAGACGAGTCTCGCAGCCGGCGGAAAATGTGAAGCACGCCCCGCGACGCCGACGATGAGAGCTGCCACGGCGCTTACAACGAGCGGTGGATATATGACCCACGCAAAGTCTCGAAGTCGAACCGGCGACTGCCGGCATGCGTCGAAGATGAAAAGCGCAAAACAGAGACTGAAGGTCATGCTGAACGAGGCCGCAACTCCCGCGCCACCCCACCTGAGACCGACAACAAACCCGGCGAGGATGATTGGGGACGAAATAACTGCCCAGAGTAGCATCCGATGGGCCTTCCCCAGCGAAATGAAGATCCACTCGGGCGCCCCGCAGATTGTTCCAACCAGTGCGGCGGGCGCCAGTAGGCGGAATATCGCAATGGCTCCCGACCACTTTGGGCCGAGCACCGTAAGGACCAGAAATCGCGCATCCACAAACGCGAAGACGATGATCGGGACACCAATGAAGGCAACGCCCTCAATGGCCCTGAGGAAATAGCGCCGGTACTGTTCAGGCTGTCTCTGCAACCGGCTTAGCGCGGGAAGGACGACTCCGCCGATAGGTACGTTGATCTGTTGGATCGGAAATATCAGCAAGGCATAGGCCTTGGAATAAACTCCGAGCGGGCCAGCCCCAAGGAAGCGCCCAATCAAGACGTTATCTGCGGTGCGCGTTAAGTAGTTCAATAGGTTATAGCCGGTAAGATGTCCGCCGAGGCCCAGCATCGAACGGACTCCGGTTTTCCGGCTTGGCAAACCCGGTCGCCACCCCGAGGCAATCCAGGCGACCAGGGCCATGGCCGCACCGCCAACGATTCCGTTAACGACCAACGCCCAATAATGCCAGCCAGCCATTGCCAGACCGATTGCAACCGCCGCGCTCACGACTTGAGGCAGCGTTTGGACGAGCGCCATGGCACGAAAGCGCATTTGCCGGGTTAACAGAGCGTAGTGTTGACTGGTCAGTCCGCTGAACACAAACGGCGTGGCTAGGACGAGCGTGACCATTGTGAGCCTTGGCTCGTGATAAAACCAGGCCAATACCGGCGCCAGCGAAGCAACGACAACAGAAATAAGCAGGCTGAATCCGATATTGATCCAGAACAGCGTGCTGATCTGCTTGTGTGTAATTTCGGGGCGCTGGATCGTGGCGCCTGCAAGCCCCATATCCCCCAACAGCCAGAGGAGCCCGGTGAAGGCGGTCACCATAGCCACGATGCCGAAGTCAGCAGGCATCAACAGTCGGGCAAGAATCGCGGTAGAGGCTAGCTGTATAACGAACTTTGCCACCTGAGCGGCGAGCATGACCGCGCCGCCACGAACGGAACGTCCCTTCAGATCCGCATCCAGGTGGGCTGTCGCAAAAAAACTATCCTCAGTTGGTTGATTCGCAACTGCGTTCAGCGGCTGTGTCAAGGCGTCGCTCAATTCCGGTAACCAGTAAGAAGGGGAAAACACACTATTCTTGGTGGCCGCCTATTTTACCGTTCCAGCCAGCCCGGTTGGCGGATTCGGATGCAGCGCTTGAATTGCTCCTATATCCCACTTGCCGTTCAAGGGACGTGCGGCGCCATTCTTGTCGTAACACAATGGTCCAAGCCCTGGGAGACTGCACAGCGAAGACAGGTTTGCACCTGCGTTGATTACGGGAGACTTGCCAGATGGACGGAAGTTAGCATCGAGCTGCGGATTGCCGCTGACGGAGTGCCTGTCAAAGCCTGTCTTCACCCACGGGCCACCATAGTCCGAGCCGCACTCGGAAGGAGCACCGCCGCTCTGCGGCCAGCAGTAGTAGATATAAGCCCCGTTGAACGAGTACCCGCGCCCACCATAGAAACTGTTGTAATCCGCCGTGGTCAGAACGCTGCCCAAATTGGCCGTACCATTCGGTTTCGTATAGAAGTAGCCATCAGTCGGAGCATTCAAAACGAGGTTGTTTTCGAGCGCAACCTCGGCGTTGTCGCCAGCAATCATTACTATTCCAGAATTGTTGACCGTGTTGTTGAACACATAGTGAGGACCCAAAGGATACCCTGAATCCGCCATCAAACGAACATTTATATTTTCCGGGGCAGAGAAGATGTTATTGAAAACGTAGCTTCTGCATCCGCTGCCTGCCTGGCCATATGTGCAGTAGAAGACTGCGGTTCCGTAGATCGTGTCGTGGAAGAAATTATCGAAGAGAAAGACGGTGATCTGCGTTCCGATATCTCCCCACGCGATCACTCCATCGGTGTGGTAGAAGTTCCCCGCCTCCATCCAATTTGAGGCACCGCTTATGTCATTGTTGAAGATGTTGACAATGGGAGTGTTGTTCCCGCTTGGTTGAATCTGCCACGCGTGATCGACAAGAGTATTGCCGAAGTAGTTCGCGCCTGACGTAAAAGTGTTGGAAGAGCAGGATGGCAATGGATAAGACGGGGGTGTGCCGCCGCTGGAGTATGCGCTAATTCCTCCGCGAGCGTTGGCGAGAACGTTGCCGCAAATGGCGATATTGGTTGTGCTGCCCGACACGGCTATATCAGCCGTTGCCTGCCCAGCCGTGTCATTCGTGGAGGGATCATTGATGTAGATTGTTCTGATCGTCAGATTCCGGATGATGAAGTTACTCCCGCCGTGGATTGCGATTCCGGAACTGCTTTGGTGATTTGCCAGGTCCGTACCGTTCGCCGTATTTTGAATGACCCCGCTTGTTCCTCCGTCAATGATTATGTTGCTGTAGTTGAAAATCTCAATTCCCGCCAGGCATGTTGAGGCTGAGTAGCAACTGCTGGCAATTGGAGTGCCCCCAAAGTAGGGAGCTTCCAGGACCGCTCCAGGCTCAAACTTGATCGTGATGGGCCGTGCGCTGGTACCGCTCCCTTGCGCCACGAGCCCAGCCGTTCCCGCCGGAGAAGTGATGGCTCCGCAGAGATGAATCGTGTTCCCAGGGATCCAGTCGCCGGCCCCAAGACTACTGAGGGCACGGGCATCGGCGCAGTTGTCCCCGGTGTTACCACCAGCTTTATTCTGAGAAACGTACACATCGCTTGCGAAGCTGCAATGCGAGGCGCAGATTACAAGAATCACCGCGATTAGATGGTGCGGGTAGAACTTCACTAGTTCCTCCACATAGTTTGCCTTCTCTTAGGAATTCAGAGGGCCTAAATAGCGTACATCAGATCAAGTAGTGTTCTTCATGCGCGCAGTGCAGCTGGCGCCAGTGACTCTCTCGCAGCTTTGATTGGCAGGCGACAAATCTTGGAAGTGAAGAGTAGAATCTCCTCGGCCACCCTGGCTTGCTGTTGGGCCGTAAGCGACGGGAACATCGGCAAGGAGATGATTTCGCTAGCAGCGCTTTCTGACACAGGAAAGTCTCCCTGGGAATATTTCAGTGATGCATACGCTTTCTGGAGATGCAGCGGAACCGGGTAGTGGAGTCCGGTGCCGATGCCCGCGCTCTTTAGGTAGTTCATCATGCCATCACGGACTTTGGTGCGGATCACATAAAGATGATACGCGGCACGAGACCATGAGGGCTCAAACGGAAGACCTATGGCTCCATCGCTCGCCAAAAGGCGGTTGTATTCAGCAGCGAGGGCGCGACGCCGTGCGTTCCACTCCGCCAGGTGGGGAAGCTTCGCATGGAGGAACCCGGCCTGAAGAGCATCGAGACGTCCGTTGTAGCCTTCTACATCGTGGAAGTATTTTGCCGCCTGGCCATGATCGCGAAGTCTCTTGATTTTGCCTGCCAGATCGGCGTCATTCGTTGTGACTGCGCCGCCTTCGCCGCAGGCCCCGAGGTTCTTCCCGGGGTAGAAGCTGAACGCAGCCGCTCGCCCCATAGACCCGGCTTTCATCCAGCGATTGAGCTTTTTTGAGAAGTACTCCGCGCCGTGCGCCTGGCATGCATCCTCAATCACTGTGAGGCCGTACCGGTCGGCCAACTCGAGGATTGAATCCATGTCGGCCATTTGGCCGTAGAGGTGCACCGGCACCACCGCAGTTACGGGGCGATCGCTGCGGAGGCTGATAAGCCTCCCTGATTTGTCTCGAGTACATTGCCGTTCCAGGAACTGCCACAGCATTTCGACTGACATGTTGTACGTGGACTGGTCGATGTCGATAAATTCCGGAGTGGCGCCGGCCTGGGTGATGGCTTCTGTGGTGGCAATGAAAGTATTGGGCACGGTTAGAACTACATCACCTGGGCGGACTCCAGAGGCCATAAGTGCGAACCGCAATGCGTCCGTTCCGCTACTGACGCCAACACAGTGACTCACTTCGCAAAAAGCCGCAAATGCCTCTTCAAATCCCGCGACGACGGGGCCGCCAACGAAGCTGGCTGAGAGTAGGACGCGACGAAAGACGTCTGTAAGTTCCTGCTCGAGTTCTACGTGCGGGGTAACCAAGTCAAGAAAAGGAATAGTGTTGGGAACAACTCTAGGAATGTCCATCGTACTCTTTCTTTGATTCTTCGATATGACGCAAAACTCTGGCAGGATTTCCAGCGACAATAACGTTGGGAGGGACATCTTTGGTGACGACACTACCAGCGCCCACGATCACGTTCTCGCCAATATTAATGTTGGAGAGAATCGTGGTGCCCGAACCGATGGAAGCACCCTTGCTAATGACCGTTCGTTCGACTTTCCAGTCAGCTTCGGTTTGCAGCTTTCCCTCGACGGTAATGGCGCGAGGATATCTGTCGTTAACGAATGTGACTCCGTGTCCAATGAAGACGTTGTCCTCGATGACCACTCCCTCACAGATGAAGGTGTGACTCGAAATCTTGCAGCACTTGCCGACGGTGGCATTCTTTTGGATCTCCACGAATGCTCCAACCTTGGTCCCATCGCCGATCTCACACCCATACAGATTTATGAAGTTTGAGAGCTGTACGTCTCTCCCCAGCCTAACGTCGCTCGAGATGCACTGGAAGGTGTTCATAGATAGACCATGGCTCCTGTCTCCCTCAGCGATTTGCTGGCAGCTTCCAGCATTTTCACCACCCGTAGCCCTGCGCACCCGTTGTTAAATGGTTCCTGGCCAGTTGAAATGCAATCCACAAAGTAGGCAAGTTCCTGATGCAGAGCCTCGACCTGCTCCAGGTGCGGGGCCCACATATCGCCGGAGCGATAACTGACGAGTAGTTCGTAGAGGCCTTCGTGATTGGTGATGGTCACTCCCTTGTCGTAAATTCGTAACTTTTCATCGGCCTCGAGATCATTCCACACAAGCATTCGCTTCTCTCCGCCGATGAGTGTGGTCCTGACCTTTACCGGCGAGAGCCAGTTGACGTTGATATGGGCAATGATCTTGTTCGGGAAATAGAGGGTCATATAGGCAACATCTTCGCAACCGTTAAGATGACTTTGTCCGGTCGCCACAATTGCCTCGGGGCTTAATTGGATGAGGTGATCCATGATGGAAAGATCATGCGGCGCAAGGTCCCAGAGAACGTTGACGTCGTGTTGAAAAAGGCCGAGATTTACCCGTGTGGAATCGTAGTAATAGAGCTTTCCCAGGGTTCCTTCGGCGAGCAGATGAGAGATTTTCTTTACAGCAGCGGTGAACAGGAAGGTATGGTCCACCATGATCTTGAGATTCTTCTTCTGTGCAAGGTCGATCAGTTCCTCTGCTTGCGCGGAATTACTGGTGAACGGCTTTTCGACGAATACATGCTTACCATTCTCCAAAGAAGCTTTTGCCAGTTCGAAGTGCGTCCAGACCGGCGAAACGACTGCAACGGCGTCGATCTCAGTTGATGAGATTAATTCCGAAGGATCCGAAGTTATCTTGACTCCAGGATAAGCATCGTTTGCTCGCTTCAGTGCAACCGGGCTAATGTCGGCGATCGCACGCAAATGAACGCCTTTAAGGCTTGTAAGGTTTCTCGCGATGTTCGGCCCCCAGTAGCCATAACCGATTAGGCCGAAGTTCATCAGAGTTTCCTCGTGTTCTAGATTCGTGATGCTACGAAGTTCGCGTCTGAAAATGAGTGGGCCATGCGCGTTGCGCAGAGATCACGGCATCGGTCGGAACCGACAAGTACGGCACAAGCCGAATCAACACGCGCCGGTGCCTTTGATGACTGCAAACGGAGTCTGTAAGAGAATCTTGAGGTCGAGCCAGGGGCTCCACGTTGCTGAGTAGCGCAGGTCAAGTCGAACCATCTCGTCGAATTTGACGCTGCTCCGGGCGGTGACCTGCCACAGCCCGGTGATCCCTGGTTTTGCCTCCAATACCCGGCGGCGGTGCCAGGTTTCGTAGACTGCCACTTCGTACGGAATTGGAGGACGGGGACCAACCAGCGACATCTCCCCCTTGAGAACGTTCAGCAGCTGCGGCAGTTCATCCATACTTGTGCTTCGCAAGAACCTACCAACGCGCGAAATCCTTTTATCCGCCGTAAGTTTATATAGACGCTTGCCATCTCCGTTCAAAGACTGACCTTCCGTTTCGTCGGCGATGAACTTTGTTACAAATTCTTTGTGAACGCTGTAGTCGGTGTCGACGTACATCGACCGAAATTTCAGGAAGGTGAATTGCTGTCCATAAAGCCCGACCCGCTTCTGTTTAAAGAGCACGGGCCCTTTGGATGACACCTTGATCGCCAACGCGATCATCAAAAACAGGGGTGCGCTAAGGATCAACATCAATCCGCTCCCGACAATATCTATCACTCGCTTCATAGCCAATGCTAACCGCCTGCTGTTTTTGGGACTCGCGAGGTCTGGATAGAGCGCACGATTGCTTGAACTGCCTGAATCGTTGTGATCCCACTCGTCGGGGAAGAGATGGAACGAGATGATGAGTTGTTTGAATTGGTCGAACGTCATCGCTCTCTGAAGCGTGGCGCTCACCCTATTCAGGATTACGCTCGGGACGGAGTTCGTGGCGCCGTCATTGATTGGGAGACCTGTGCATACCAGGCCGAGTGTGGTCCGGTCTTTGTGCCAGCCGATTACGTCAGTTTCCCTGATGGATGTCAAGAGAGCGGATGCCACACTGTCGAGGATTCTTCCGGCCTTTTCTGCCCCCTGGTGATGATGGCCGGCCTCGAACAGGATAAGCAGAAAGGCTTCCTTGGACCGTTCTGTCCGTTTGCGCTCGATTGAGATAATCCGACTGAAATCCACCTCGCTCAGGACCTGATGTGCACCAGCCAAAAATGGTTCGAGAGGAGCTTCAGCCCGCTTCGGACGATGAGTTACACGCATCAGAGACATGACTTTCTCCTCCCGCGACAGTTACTTCGGTTTTCGTTGTGCTTGCTGTTCAAGAATCACAGCGTGCAGCCTTCCGCACGTTTACTTTCGGATGCAAAGACGAGCAGCCGTTTACGGCTGATCGCGCGGCGGAAAGCCCAGCGACCACAGGCTAGAAGCGGCAGGTTTCGATTGCGCCGAAAATCACCAATGCAGCTCAAGCCGTCCGGACCACCTTACGTTCGGATCTTCAGGCCGCAAGAGACTTCGGTTTCCCTTCCTTCCATCAGCGGGCCGCTCCGTGTCCGGCTGAAAGGGGCGAACGGTATTCTTAAACTTCTCTAGGTGGGAGTTCAATTGGAAAGGTTGTGCTTCGCCTCGTATGATCGCGCTCCGTCAGCTCTGCTTGTCCGCCATCCCCGCATCGCCATTTTAAGCAAAGCGTCGGGAACTGATATAGATTCTCCTAATCAACTTCTTGCAGCCAGGATCTCTTTGCCCTCGTGCCTCAGCTGCGAACTCCGCGCCAGAAAGTGTTTTTCTACCAAGAACCACGAAAGGACGCCGATGAGCACGGTGGCAGGAGTCGCTAGAAGAAACAGTTTCAGAGGCGCCATGCTTCCACCACTGAACTTTACAATCAACTGTTGAATCGGAAAGGCATAGAGATAAGTCCCATATGAAAAGTCACCGAATCGTCCCAGATTCAAATGGCGTAAACGGGGGAAATAGGCTAGTCCCATCAGTAGATATGTGCCGCAAGTCGGTAGGGCAACTGCGAGCGCATGCGGGATCACACTTGCGGCGATGAGCAGGATTGCAGCCACCACTAGGAGCGATCGCTTCAGTAGCACTGCCCCCCCCAAGAGATAAAACATTCCGCCCGCTATAAAGAAAGGGAGAACAATCACCCAATCCTTAGGCTCGCCGAAAATTCCGACAACCGGTCCTCGTGTAGGAAGCCAGCCAGGCATCGACTGAAAAAGAAGATTCCACCCCATCAGCGCCAAAAAAACGGCCACGACTAGCCAGCGCAAAATGCGGGCCCACACTATCCCCAGCAGCATCACTCCGATATAGCACCAGAACTCATAGGGAACGGACCAGAGCGAACCGTTCAGTGCGTACGGAAAAGCATTGTGCGAAAAGACGTGTTGACTACGAAACTCCTTCAGCAGTATGGTCCTCATAAGAAAATCCAAGGGCGAAATCGCAGGGGAACTCATCGGATCGGCCGCAAGGGGAGCGACAATCAAGGCGCCAAACAGGGCGGCAACAATGTATCCAGGATAAATGCGGGCCACTCGCCGATGGATAAACTTGAGAGGTGAAGGGGAGCGGCTCCAGCTCTGGGTTATCAGAAATCCGCTGATGCAAAAGAAAGCCCAAACGCTGAGGCTCCCAAGAGTGACCTGCCCGCGAGTCAACTGATAAAGTGGTTCGCTGGCATTCGGGCCAAGACCCAAAACAAAACTGTGTGAGAAGATCACAAGCACTGCAAACACAAGTCGGAGTGTGTCGAAGCTCCCCACGCGACTTTGATTATCTGCTAACAATATTCTTGCCTCTTTTGCACGCCGATTTGCCACTCCTTCGAGCGCGCCGGTATCTCAAGAAGAGCGGAGGCAGGGCACTGTCCATCCGAGAAATGGAACAGATATTGCGATAGAAGCTGGATCACAATTCCATTCGGTATCGGGCGATTGGAGTTGATTCGACCCATTCGAGTCACTTATTTACCGAACTGCCATTGAGCGCTGAAACAGCGGGCTTGCGGTAGTAATAATAGCTGCTATGAGCCGGGTTTTTGGAACTGTTCAACAATGCACCAATCAGCTTCTTAGACTCGATTGCCTCGATACCTCTCTCTAATTGACGCTTCTCAGTGGTTCCTTGACGAGCGACCAGAAGAATTCCATCTACTGACCGCATCCAAACGCTCGCATCAGCGAGAGGCAGTATGGGAGGAGAATCGACAATGACCCACTCAAACCGTGCAGTCAACTCATCCATCAGCTTCGGCAGTTTTCCTGATTGAAGAAGTTCAAGCGGATTGCCCGGAGAAACGCCTGCGGGCAAGATCCAGGTGCCGGCGGCTTCGAGATAGTAGATGCAACTCGCAAGGCTGCGTTCCCCGGCCAGCCACTGACTCAGGCCTGGAACGCTTTCAATTCCAAACATCTGCGAAAGAGATGGTCGCCGCAAGTCTCCTTCCACCAGTAATGTCTTCTCCGGGACTCTCAAAGCGAGGGTACAAGCCAAGTTGGCCGAGACCATGCTCTTACCCTCTTGAGGGATCGTGCTCGTAATCAGCACACTGCGGAGCGGCCGTTTCCGCCGGAAATCACGCAATCTCACCCCAAGCAAGCGGAACGCTTCTGCGGCCGGGCTCTCGTTGTCCATGACGCTTACCAAGCGGTTTTGAGGGACAGCCGAGATCTGCAGAGGTTGGAACTGGTCGAAGATACCGTCTCCCTCGTCTGTTCCAGGAAGCTCGCTTACAAAGGGAACTTCCACAGGAGTCGCACCCCGTGGCCTCTCTCGTTGCACAAATGGCGTGTCACGCCGTGCTTCCATCATTGGAAGGGATGGTTCGCCGTGAACCGCTGCCTCCCATGTCGATGCAGCTCTACGCTCGATATGCCGCAGTAGTTCAGTTGCATCTGTTGGTGCCGACGAATCACTTCCAGAGCGCTCGCTCTCCGATCTTTGTAACCCGTCAAGAATGTGGCTCACGTGGCCTCCCTTGGATCGCTACAGACGTGCCCGCGCGTGGATCCCCCGTTGTAGGTTTTCGCAGAGCTGAATACAAATCGATCATTACGCCGAAGAATTCCAAAACCTCATTTGCAGTGGGTTTTGCGTTCCTCTTAACTGCAGGTTCGGAAATCACATCGAGGCGGAGTTCCTTCGCCACAACCCTAATAATGTCCGGGGTTATAGTTGGCACTTCGTTTGCATACGCCAGAATAAGGGCGTTCTCGCAGATTGTGTTGATCAGGCGGGGTAGACCTTGAGAATGATGAAAGACTGCCGCAATTGTTGGCTCGGGAAACAACGAACTTGGGTCACATTCTGCCCCGGCAACCTGCAGTCGCCGTTCGATGTACCGTTTTGTCTCCTCCGAATCCAACGGTTCAAGCTGCGCACGAACTGAAATTCTTTGTTTGAGCTGTCTTAGTTCGAAGGAATCTAGTTTTTGGTCAAGCTCTGGCTGTCCAGCCATTATGATTTGCAACAATTTGTCATCGGTCGTCTCCAGGTTCGACAAGAGGCGAACCTCCTCGAGTATTTCCTCGGACAAGTGGTGCGCCTCGTCCAAAATGAGCACGGTCGTCATTTTGTTCTTACTTCTCGAGACCAAGAAGTGGCTCAGGTCAACCAACAGGTCACATTTGTTCTTGCCAGATGTAGGGAGTCCAAAGTCGGTGAGAATGTACTGCAGGAACTCAGTAGGAGAAAGCCGCGCATTGAAAAGGTAGGCAAGAGCAATGTCTTTGCTCTCCTTCAACTGTCCGAGCAAGCATCGAAGCAGTAATGTCTTACCTGTGCCTACCTCCCCAGTCACCACAACAAATCCCTTATGCTGCCTAACGCAGTAATAGAGCGCCGCCAACGCTTCGCTGTGCCGTTTGGTGGGGACAAAACAAACAGGATCGGGCGTGAGGTCGAAGGGGTTACGCGTCAGTTTGAAGTAGGTCTTATACATTGGGAATCACAACCTAACCGAGAAGATAGGTAAAGGCAGAGCCAGCTAAGATGGTGACGAAGACCAGCGCAGCCATGGCCCATCCGAAAGCCATTCTCCTTTTTCTGGTTCTTTCATCCGACGGTGTAGCAATCTCCGGTATCTCAGATATGATCGCCACCGGAAGCAGAGCCTTGATTTCCTTTTCATTGTGCATGCGGTCATCCATGAATTCAAACCCAATTACGACAATTAAACCTAGCGCCAAGCCGACGCCCAACCCGATTCCACACAATTTGAGACGGTCGGGGGAGGTTGGCCTTGTCGGCAGACTGGGAGGATCAAGCATGGTGAACCGCTCACCTTGCTGCATCCGTTCCATGTTTGTGGCCATCGATGAATCATTTTCCTTCTTCAGCAGGTCGTCGTAATTAGCCTTAGATTGGTCATAGCCGCGAGTCAAATCTGCCAACTCCTGCGCGCGTGCGGGTTCACTGTTCAAACGCGCTTGGTATTCGTCGATCCTGGCATTCAAGCTAACAATCGCTCGCTCACGATTCGCAATTTCCAGCTTATTGGCTTGTTGCTGACTTTCGAGTTGCAGGATTGCCTGATTTTGTGTCGGATTGCTCATGTCGCGCGTGACTGGCGCCTCACCTGCATGCCCTCCATCTTTTCCATTGTCCTTCGAGCCTGCGAATAACTGGTCTCTCATTTTTTCAGTTCGGGCTATTTCATCTTTCAGGCTTTGGATATCGGGATGACGATCAGTGTAATGAGACCTAAGATTTGCCAGCTTAGACTTCAGTGTGTCGAGCTGTTGGTCAATCGCCGGCAAAGTTGTGGGACCTCCGTCGCCGGCCCCCGAAGCTGCGCTGAGAGCCCGGTATTGCCCTATCAGCGCCTGAAAATAGACGCCCTGCTGTTTCGCGTTGTTAAGTGCATCCTGCTCGCTCTGGAGCTGTGCTTGCAGCCCGCTGAGAATTTGGAGATTGCTCGCCTGCTGCGAAGGCAAGTCGCCCTCGTGTTTTGCTTCGTAGTCTCGAACTTTTGCCTCCTGTTCCGCGAGGCTCGCGCTTGCGTTCGCCAACTGGCTCTCCATGAAGCTGGTGGTATCTTCGGAGTGTTGCTGGCGGGCTTTTAGGTTCTCATCGATGAATAGGTCGGTTAGTTCGCCTGTGACTTGCTGGGCAATCTGGGGATTCTTCCCTTTATAGGTGATCGTGAATCCTGTAATCCCCTTCTTGTCTTCGCGCTGCACGAGTGCGATGTCGATGTCTTTGCGCATCAGGTCGACCTTTTCATCCGGCGTGCCTTGATTACGCCCCTCTCCATAGAGGCGAAGCCTGTCAATGATCGAAAGAAGGCGAGTACGGCTAAGAATCTGTTGCGTGATACTCTGCAATCGGTCCTGCAGGTCTTCGCTGACATTCGGCGTGACATAGTTGCTTGGCATACTGGGCTGTTCAACCAGGATCAACGTTGTCGACTCATAGCGTGGCGGCAAAACCCAGCCAGCCCCCCAGACTACCAACCACCCAACGAGTAGCGGTATCAGGAAGTGCATATGGCGGCGGCGAGCCACATCCAGGTAACGATGGAAGTCGGGCCGTTCTGAACCCTGCTCTTCGGGAAACTCGGAGTTGACGGCCATGATTACCTTCCTAGTGGTCTTGTAAATTGGTAAGAGATGGAGATCGATTCACGATCGCTGTCAGGATTGCCAATGATTGCCGCGATTCCCCCGTAACTCTGGTGCAGACGTTGATATGCGAAGCTCGCCCGGAGATGCTCGGTCAATGGGTGCTCGAGTGTGGCAGTTCCTGAAATGGATCGTCCTCCAGATTCCGAGGAGAAGAACAGTGGGGTCACGTTCTTTCGAAGGTTGTAGTTTACCGTCGATTGAACGGTCCAGGCACGGGCAAATCTCCAACGCGCACTTGCGCTTGCCATGGTTGTGTTGAAGGCTCCAAACAGGCCCCCGCCGCCGGCAACGGATCTTGAGTAGCTGGCGGCAAAATTCACTTGATTCCCTTGCCAGGCCACGCTTCCTGTGACGGATGGCGTCCATGCGGCGGACGGCGGCAGGGGGGACTGGGTGACTTCGTAGTGTTGAGGGCCGACCGATATGGACAAGGTAAGTTCATTGAGCAGATAGACGGTGTAAAACAAGTTGACTGTGTTCACATGAGTCGTCGTTTGTGTACTAGCGGCAGAGTCCTCTTCTCCTGAATACTGATATGTCGCACCGATGTACTGCGTGCCGGTCAACTGGCGATTGTAAAAAGCCGAACCGCCGAGCGAATTTGAGTCGGCGAGACCGCCGGATTGGGCCTGATTGGGGAATTGAAGCGTCATTGTTGTAAAGTTGGCACCGATCATGCCATAAGCGCTCAACTGGTAAGACAATCCTGCATTTGCTTGATTACTCAGCCTATCCAAGAACGGTGCGAAATCGTTTGTGGGTGAAGAAGATGCCGAACCGGATACTGGTCCCCCCAGAGAGGGCTGGTTGAAGAGGTTCGAACCTTTTTCAAAGGTGTCTCTGCCACTGATTGACAGGTGTGGGCTCAAGAGATAGCGGAGGTCGAGCGACGCGTGCTGATCCGCGGCATTTCGCGCGGTTGCATCCTGATAGAGCGTTAAGCTCGCATCGTAAGTCCACTTCTGGTGTAGCCTTGGAGTCGCCTTGTCGAATTCAATGCTGGGCCTGATCGAGTAGCCCATGGTACTGATCTGATTGGTTGCGTAGTACGGCAGGAGGTTGTCATTGTACGAAGCTTCGACGGTCAATCCGGGGTCCAGATAGTTTGACCGCTCTTCATAAGCGGTGATGGTCGGAAAAGGCTCACCGCTCACAGGGGGCGGTGTCTGCATTTGTGTTGAATCGGCTGGGGCTCCTCCGGTTGCAGCCGGCTCCACCTGAGACCATGCGGGTAGCGCTACGAGCAGCGCAAGGCTCAGACAGGCCCGGATTAGCATGACAGTCCTCAAGGAACGACGACCGTGTCGTTTGGTTGCAGCCTGATGTTCTGCTCGGAGCTCTTGCCCTTGATAACGGCCGTGTAATTGAATGGAATGCGGGTCTGGCTACCAGCAGCGTCCCGGCGAAGGATGTAAATACCCCTTTTTTTGGCGAAATCTCGAAATCCGCCGGCGGTAGCAATGGCATCGAGAATTGAAGTATTCAGTGTTAGTGAGTACGACCCCGGCTTCGCCACCTGTCCAAGGATGTTGTACCTTTGACTGTTGCTTTCCTGAACCATCACTGTGACTACTGGACCTGTGATGTAACTTCGGAGTTTGTCCGCAATCTCCTCTTCAAGTTGTGAAGGCGTCCGTCCCGCCGCTTGCACTTCTCCCGCCAGAGGAAGCGAGATTTTGCCGTCCGATCGCACAGGAAGCAACCGGGAAATCTCCGGTTCTTTCCAGACATTGATCGACAGTAAATCAGCATTACCAATAACATAGCCGCTATCTTGTGCTTTGATCGCCGACTGCGCCTCGGGTTGGGGGACCTGAGCCGTCGCAACACCAGACGCGGAGTCGGGTGCGGCATCACCAGTTGCCGGTGCTTGCCCAAGCAGAAGACCGCAGATTCCAAATAAGAAGGACCCTACTATGATTGCGTAATTGGGTTTGATTTTCATAACAACTCCTGTTGGGGTTGTCCTGAAGGCTTACTTCCTGGATCGGAGGATTCTGTCCGTCCGGCGTCACGGATTGCAGCATCCTCGCGCCTGCGTCCATTGCCCCCGGAAAACAAACTTGGATTCGACGGGGTGATCCGGTACTGCACAATCTTGTAGAGCACTGCCCGATAGCTGACATTGAGCAAACGTGCGGCGGCTTTTCGATTCCACCCGGTCTTCTGCAGGGCGACAGCGATCGCATTTCTCTCGGCGTCCGATTTGACACGCTGGACCAGGGATCGGAGCGTCTTAGAGTTGGAGACGTCGGCATCAGATTGGCTGGGCGATGGCGGAAACTGGTTCAAACCGCGGGGACTCGTTAAAACAGCGTTCCCCGCCGAGCCCTGTGAATCTATTGGGTTCCTCTCGAATGCGAGATCTTCATCGCCTACAATGAGATAGCGTTTTACGGAATCTTCCAGTTCTCGCAAGTTGCCCGGCCAGTTATACGCCTGCCATTTCCCCATAGTAGCCGGAGAAACCTCTCGCGGCCTAAGGCCATATTGCTTGGCAAGCCGTTGCATAAAGTGGTGCGACAGGAACGGAAGTTCCTCCTTACGCTCCCGCAACGGGGGAATGTAAATCGTGTAGCTACTCAAGAGGCGGTAGAGATCTTCGCTGAGTCTGTTTTCAGAAATTGCGCGCTCAATATTTCTGTGACTTGCGGCTACAATCCGGACATCGACTCCCATAAAGGTGGAAGTTCCTGGCCTGATGAATCGCTTATTCTGCAACACCCCCAGCAATTTGGACTGCAGGTTCAGCGGCATCTCCGTGATCTCATTCAGAAAGATCGTGCCCTTTTCGCAAAGTTCCAGCTTGCCATGCTTGGTTCGTGCTGGCGAGGTCGTGCAAACTCTCTCGTACCCGAATAGTTCCTTCTCGAGAAAATCCTCGGGCAATGCTGCACAATTGACCTTCGCGAACTCAAATCCGGAACGGGCAGACAGTCTATGGACCAAGCGGGCAGAGGTTTCTCTGCCAGCCCCACCCTCACCCAGAATCAGCACGGGCACGTCGGCCTCCGCCAACAAGGCAGCCTGCGCGCGGAGCTTTCGCATGATTGGGCTGATACCTATGAAGACCGCGTCGTTGCTCAGCGGTTCTATGTCGTCACTGGAGATATCAATTTCAGCAGGTTCATGCGACTCGGAAAGATTACGTTGAATGGCCATTTCAAGCTGGCGGTCATCGAGAGGCCTGATTAGGTAATCGCTCACTCCCATGCGAATTGACTCTTGTTTCCTTCCATCATCGCCGGGGTGACCGAACATTACAATTGGCAGTCCAGGACGAAGCCGGCGCAGCCAGCGCACAATGTGCAAACTATCTCCATTTCCATACGGCAGATCCAGCAGGACCAGGCCGAGTCTCATCCCGGATTGGACTTTGTCCATAGCCTCCCACGCGTTCGCGGTAATTTCAAGCTGCCAGCCGTTCGATTCTCCCAATGACCAAATTGAGCGAAGAACCGTGGAGTCGCTGCTAACGACGACTATTCTCTCGGTTTCGACATTGTCAGATATCACGCGCCACCTCCTAGGCAGGGCACCAGAGGACAAAGAGCGATTTTGGCCTGCTTCGACTTCATATTCTTGGATTTGAACAGCATCAACATGCTTATATTGCCCTTCTCACTTTGCACTGCAGGAATACGGCTGCGAGCATAGCAGCGGCCTGGACAGTGTTCTCGCAGATACTGTCGCAAGGATCGGTGTGAAGGTGAAGGCGAAGGCGTGATCAGCAAACTGTCGCTGGTTCATGTGAGACCGAAGAAACGTGAACGGAAATCGATCAGATAGGACCAAAGAGTCGCGCCGCCGAATCGTTTTAATGGTTAAAGGTGTGAGGTAGGCCAACGTAGTTACCCGCTCAAGTGTGGACTGCCTCCGGAATGAATTGACGGAGGGCGACGCTACTAGCTGGCTCGATATCGTCGGCATTAACTTCCACTGCTACACTTCGCATGATCGTGTCCAGGGAAAGGACTACGCGGAGGTCGTTCTTCTTGCGTACCAGAACACCTTCCACGCCAGCCATCACTCCAGTCATAATGCGGACTCGCTCGCCCACAACCAGGTACGGATGCGGTTCAATCTTCCGCTCGCGGAGACCGGAGCGTAATGCGTCGATTTCAAAGTCAGGCAGGGGCCACGCTTCTTTTGACGAGCCAACGATCGACAGCACACCAGGTGTGCCAAGGATGGCGACTCGCGACTGCCGTGCGATGCGGACGAAAACGTAAGTAGGGAACAAGGGCAGATCAAGAACTACGGGACGGCTCTTTTGCCATTGACGAGTGGTCTTATAGAGCGGCAGGAAGGTTTCTATCTGGCGTTCTGCCAATAGCTCGGAGACGTGCTTTTCGTGACGTGGCGTGGTGTACACCGCAAACCATCGGGGCAAGGTTTCAGCACCAGCGCATAATGCTCCGGTCGATTCTATGCTGCTCCCTTGATCGTCGATTTCAGACTTGGCTTCGCCATCCTTACTCGGAAAGTCCCTTTTCCACAACCTCTTTGAAGAAAAGCCTGCCCTTCAAAGAGACACCTCTTACATTCCGCGCCAGTTGAGGAATCTCGGTCTATACAAGCTGGCCGGAAGCCTTGAGTTGCGACAGAACTGCTTCTGTCGCTTCGGGGTAAAACAGTGCGGAAGCGGCAAAACCGCAAGTGGCCGCACCGTTGAAGTCGCAGCGAAGAACTACGCCTTCACCCTGTAAATGCATGCCTGGGCTCGAATCTGCCAACTTGGGGAGCACAATCTCCATCTGGACTCGTGCGCCGACTGGCGGCATTGCATCCGTCTGGACGTAGACGCCCAAAGTGTTGATGTCACGAGTAACGCCCTTGCCGCTTCGCGGTTTCCCGTCCTTGGGCGCCCACATGAAGAGCGCCGGAGCGCTCAACCGGTAACGTATGGATCTTCGCAGTTCAATGGCTTTTTGCATTTGATTGTCGCTTTCACTCCATCCGCAACCGGTTTACAGCGGACTCATTAAGGAATTCCAATGTACCGGCAGCGGAAGCTGCTCACAAGAGACCGAAACACCCGGAGCGATCCTCCTCCCTTTGCCTTCCGCCACGCTAGAGACACGACTACCGGCTCGACTTGGTGTTTTACCCTGATGGGCGGGCCAATGGGCCCGGGAGGGGAACAGAGAAGATTCTCTCTGGCTAATTGGTGTCATGAAAGGTGACTATAAGTAACTACCTGGACAGATACTGGCAAATAGAAGTTGATTCCGATCGGCCCGCCCAAATTAAGTTGGTCCCGTAACCTAGGGATAAATTGTGACAGCCATCACGTGCGGTAAAAGTAACATTGTTGCTGTAACTCGGATCTATGAAGTCGCGGCATCCAAGTCACAGCTCTCGCACTTCGTTGGCGAATATCTCCGAAGAATGAATCTTCTGGATGCGCAATGAGAGAGTCGTCCGGAGCCACCGAGAAGCGCAGAATTTAGTTCTCCCCGAGACTGTATTCGTTCTGTATCAAACACTGAAAACCGTTTCCTCATGCACATCGGCGATGCGAGTCCGAGCGAACCGGACATCTTTGGATAAATATTCGAAGAGAAAACGCGATTCCCGAGACCAATCGAATCCGATCGATTTGATTGCGTCAGCCTGTTTGCTCCACGTTGCGGCTTTCACATTGAACAGCCTGCATCAACGCCGGCTCCGTTGATCTGGACAAGGTCAACACCGTCGGCGTATTCCAAGCCGCCATCCGAAGGCCCGGTTCATGCTGATAATCAAAGACCCCCTGTCATTGACCATCCGGCATGCAATGGACCGGGATCCAATTCGTCTTTTTCGCGACGGGTAACGGTGCTGACATCTCCGCCTTCAACATGATGAAATGTCTACTATAAGTCGAATCCCAGTCAGGCGATGAAACCTATAGGCGCATTGTTTATTCATTGGTATCGCTCGTGGATGAAGGCCAGCAGGGCATGACCTTGCCCTCAGAATGCGTATCTCTTAGCGGGCCGGGTTTTGAGGATATTTGATTCATCCTCGTGCTCGTCGTGGCGGTGGGAATGTGGGAATCGGCTTGATCGATTTCCAAGGTTTGTGGGAAGGGCGGAAAACAGCACTATCGTTTTCCGGGCTTTCCATAAACCGTCATTTCCACGGCCTGCTTCGATCACCGCGAACTGTCAGGCGGCGATCCTTGTCGTTTCATCGGTCCAGTTTTGTTCAAACTGCATCGGGCTGACATAGTTCAGCGTCGAGTGCATGCGTGATTGGTTATACCAGAGCAGCCAGGCGATGGTTTCATCCTTAGCCTGACGGATGGTTTCAAATCGCTGCCCATGCAGCCGTTCCACCTTCAGTGAACCAAACAGCGTCTCCGAGCACGCGTTATCCCAGCAGTTTCCCTTGCGGCTCATCGACGGCGTGATGCGATGCTCTTTGAGCACCTTGTTGAAGTCGTCGCTGGCATACTGGCTGCCGCGATCACTATGAAAAATCAGCCCTGCCGCGCTGTCCGGGCTACGCCGAAACCAGGCCATCTCCAGGGCGTCGATCACCAGGTTGCGCCGCAT
Organism: uncultured Occallatibacter sp.; assembly: GCA_964445025.1. GTDB lineage: Bacteria > Acidobacteriota > Terriglobia > Terriglobales > Acidobacteriaceae > Telmatobacter. The sequence goes on from CAYUJM010000006.1 coordinate 49,609, forward strand.
ATCAGGTTGCATCGACCAGCCCACCACACGGCGGCTGAACAGATCAATGACTACGGCCAGAAACAGCCAGCCTTCGTCAGTGGCAATGTAGGTAATATCACCAGCCCACGCCTGGTTGGGCCCGGACACTGTGAAGTTGCGATTCAGAAGGTTCGGCGCAATCGGAAGATCATGACGGCTGTCGGTGGTCATAACCCGAAAACGCCGCTTGCCACGAGCGCGGATGCCGTGTTCCTGCATCAGCCGTTGCACGCGCTGCTTGCCTACGCGGATAGCTTGAGACCGAAGTTGCCGCCAGATGCGCGGCCAGCCATAGGCTCCACGGTTCTCCGCATACGCCGCACGGATGTGCACCAGTAGTGCTTCATCGCTCAGATGCCGGCGACGCGCTATCTCCCGCCGCTGAGTGGCTTTGGCGCGCTTCGGCAGGTTCGTGATTGCTCGCCAGATGTGAAGTCGGTCATCCTGCTTGATGGGGGTGAACACAATCTCGTCGTCGACGCATTTCGGGCTGGTGCCAGAGGCAACTTCTGCCTTGCTCAGTCCACATTCAAGTCGTTATGCAAGTGCGTGGAGCAGGTCAACGCCGGACAGATATGGGCAAATAGCACCGAACTTGCTGAGGTAATCGATGCGTTTTCTCAGCTTGCGCCCATGCGGGTCGTCAACGCAGACGGAATGCGGCTGCTGACCAAGCGCGAAGAAGAGGTCGTTCGACTGCTGGCAGAGGGCCTGCAAAATAGAGAGATTGCCAGAGAACTCAATTTGAGCGAGCACACAGTTAAGAACTATCTATTTCACATCTTCGACAAACTCGGCGTCTCATCGCGAGTTGAGTTGGTCCTTTATGCAGTCAGCAACAGCGGAAGGATGCAGGCCTCCGACTCCCGGAGCCAAAAAGTCGAGAACTGATTCTGTTGAAGACATGCAGGTGTTCGGCAAGATGTTGACGTGCGAGGATCGCGCTCCAGGTCCCAAACCGCGCCGACCACGGATAGACACCCTCAAGGCCTGGCATGTGGGCCCCTGCAGCAGATTTTGAAAAATGGTCCTCAACCGGAGTAAGGGAAGGGGATGCGACCCGACTCGCAATGCGTAACGACTTTCTAAAGATTGTTTAAAATGCGAGTGTGCAATATTGATCACATTTCTGATAGCTAATCAATGAAGTTGTGACCAGAATCACAAGCCCCACAAAATCACATCGATCAGTAAAACAAGTTGTGGAAAGATTCCCCAATTGAGCTATGATGGGTGCACTTTTCAAAGAAGCACAGCGGCGCAGTTGCAGGTAAGCACTCAACTGCCTGTTAGAACTTGTGCGCTGCGATTTTGACTCAGCGATAAACGCGCCCGCCGGTGTGGGCTCAAGGAAGATTAGTCGCTTAACCAGTACCGGGCCCCCAATATCTTCATTCTTTGCCGATGCTAGAGATAGACGTCGATTGAAGCGAGGCTCTTGGATCGCACCGAAGAGTACCCATACATAACCACCGGTCTGGGTGCGGCAGTAGTTGCATCACCTGCATCATCTGAGGTAGGTCCCCGGGGTGTGCGTATGATGACTCCTAAACGAAATGGAATTTCCGTACTTATAGCAAATCCACACTCAATGGCGCGCGAGCTGCTTATGGGGGCGTTCCAGCGGCATCGGCACTTTCATGTCTCTGACAGCGTCGTTACAGCCCAGGAGGTGGTCGATGCGGTTAAGGCGAAGAGCCCTGACGTCGCCTTGATCACCGCTTCGCTGGCAGATGGCCCGTTGAGCGGTTTTGGAGCGTTGCGACAAATCCGTGAGTGTGCTCCGGATGTGAAGACGGTCATTTTGCTCAACGGCCCTGAGCAAAATCTGGTCGTGGACGCATTTCGGGCCGGCGCAAGAGGCGTCCTCGTCCTCTCCTCTTCCTCTGTCAAGTCGTTATGCAGGTGCGTGGAGCAGGTCCACGCGGGGCAGATCTGGGCGAGCAGTGCCGAACTCTCTGAGGTTATGGAAGCTTTTGCTCAGCTTGCACCTATGCGGGTCGTCAACGCAGACGGAATGCGGTTGCTGACCAAAAGGGAAGAGGACGTTGTCCGTTTGCTGGCGGAGGGCATGCAGAATCGCGAAATCGCCAAAGAGCTCAGTCTCAGTGAACATACTGTGAAGAACTACCTGTTTCATATTTTTGATAAGCTGGGCGTTTCTTCGCGTGTCGAGCTGGTTCTGTACGCCGTCAGCAGCACCAAAAGATCGCCCGTCTCCGGCGGTCAGACAGAGTAGTTGGAAAGCGAAGTGACCGGCGGTATGGGGATGGCCGGCAAGTCGTCGACGGGCGCGGGCGAGCGTTCAGGTGCTAAGTCTTCCCCATCAATGAAGAAAAAGCCACAGCTCTGAGCATTGTTGTGAAAATCGACCGGCGCACTTCAGGGGAGAGCGGACCACGGTCCGATCAAACATCGGGAAGCCGCTGATTTTGAATAGTCTTAACGACATAAAATTGCAAATCATCTGAGATCAACCTGCCCATAGCGCGGCAGAAGATCAGAACCAGACCTGACCATCGATCAGGGACGCGAAGCTGAGCCCCATAAACCAGGGCGGCACTGCGGAGAGCCTTGCCGCCGTCCGCCTGTGGGTCGTAATTACCAGGATGACGGCTACGACAATCAGCTTTCCGACAGTGCTACTCCCTTAAGATCAACCCACAATCGGCTCCGGATGGTCGGCACGGGCGTACTTCCGTAGGTCAGCCACCGGAATCAAGACTCGTTTGCCAATTCTCCTGGTCTGCAGGCGCCGAGTCGCCACCAGGTAATCCAGTGCACGTTGGCTGATCGAGAGCAACTGCGCAGCATCCCGCCGGCTCAAGAGCAATTTCTCCTCGGCACGAATCGCAGGTTTCTTATCAGCATTTGGTTGAGAACGCGGAGACGATTGCATCATAAGCCCTTTACCTTTCCAACTTGTTGAGTTGCAATTTATTGACGCCCGATCTTACCGAGCGCGCCAACCATACGGCTTTCCTTCGTCAGCCATGGCCGTATCGGTTTCCACCAGCGAGACCTGCCGGTTTCCCATCTCGAAGTAGTCGAGGAGTGCGATCGCGCCCACCGACTTCCCCACGCCACCTTTGCTGCCAGTTACAAAGAACACTCTTGCCATACCTTGCTCCTTTCTTACAGCGTTACGTCCGGTTTCATCTGGAATTGCCCAGGCCTTACTTCAACGGTTGGTGACCCCACCGTGCCCTTAATACCCGCTTTTACTGGAGCTTGTTCCCTTGGTAGCGCCAGGTTCTTCAGGTAGGTCGAAAGGGCGTGGATTGTGATTACGACGCCGTTCTCTTCAAAAACACGGACCAACATCTTCAGCGTGTAGCCGTTTTCCCGCAACTTTTTCAACTGCGGGTATACGCCCCGTACAATCTCCCCCATCATGTAGGACACGGGTTGCGGGGGAGGTACATTCCCTTTCTCATCCAGGCGAGTACGAAAGGCCTCAAATTGCTCTGCGGTGAGTGTTTGCGGATTGCGGCGGCGTTTTTCCATCTGCCTTCCTCCTTTCCTTGCCAACAACGAGCTGAAAACATCATAGAACACTAGTGACAGCATATATGTAATAAATTAAAATCGGAACTATTAAGAGGCACGGCAAGGTAGGCGCTGGTACTCACAAAACCCCTTCGGGGTTTCGCGCGTCCCACCACCATTTCTCCAATCCGCCTTTCGGCTACTCGGAGAAATGGTTGCGCACCTTGCTCAGGGCTGCGCCCCGAGACCCCACAGAAAGGACAAACGGCGATGCCACGACCGAAACGAGCACAGGGAACCACGGAAAGAATCCAGATACGTACTACAACCGGCGAGAAGAACACATTGTTAGTACAAGCCGGAAAAGCCGGGCTGACTCTCAGCGAATACATGAGACGGTGTTCCCTCAATAAGCGAATCCACTCGCGCGTAAGCGACAAGGCAATTGCCCGCCTAAGCAGCCTGTGTGGCCTTCAGAAGTATCTACTGACGCAGATCCATGGCCACCCATACGAAGCAAAACTTCGCAGTGAACTGAACTCCGTTCTTGCAGGGATCACCGCGACATTGCGTGCCGTTATCAGCAAAGAGGATGAAGCAGAATGATCGTCAAGCAGATAAGCCGCCCAAGAACTCGGTCAGTAGCCTCTCGCAACTTTTCAAGTACCTGATGACGGAACTCGACCTCAACGCCGGCGCAGGGGCCGTATCCCGTCATTATTTCGGAGGTAAACCCGCTCGGTATCTGACGGAAGCCAGCTCGGTCCCTGGGCTGAAATGTAACGCGTAGACGAGCTCACATGATCGCCAAGGTTCAATCAAGTAGACAGAACTCCCGAAGCAGTTTTAGACGGCTACTCGATTACCTCACCAAAGAGCGTGACCCGGACACCGGAGAGACTCGTCTTCGAGGAGATGTCGTATTGTCGAGCAACCTTGGTTACCTGGTGCGCGATCAAGCACGGCATCTTCGTCCAATTCACGGACCCGGAGATGCAAGGCGCCTTCTACCAGGGACAACTCCTCGCGAATCCTCTCCAACTCCGAGTTGTGCGACTGCATTCCATCGAAACCAGGCTCAGAACCGAGGATGCCGAGGACTTGATCTTCACCGACGAAGCAGATGCGCGACTGCTTCTCTCAAGCCTCCAGCCGGCTGCCCAGGCGCGACAGTTACTCGATGCCCTGGAGGCGTCTCAGCATCCGCAACCGGTGGCAAACATCGAAGACAAACTGACAATTGCCCATCTCAGAACTCCCACGGGCCAGCAGTCTTTCAAAATATCGATTCACGAGGGAAAGCGGCAGGAGATCATCGAGCGAGTTATTCAACTCCGGCAAACTGCATATTCGGCGCTACGCAGCAACTCAAGAACACCCAGTCATGAAAGAGGGGGCAGGTAGCGCATGAGTGAAGAAGGCTCCCGTCATTACGCCGCGAAAGCGTGAACAATGCGTCATGGCCCTTTGGCGGCAAGCCGCCCACGATCATCGCGTGTACGAGGCCGGCTCCTGCCAAATCCCCTGTAGGGATTATGCGGGAGTGGTCTGTGTTTGGTTCTTCAGCTTATGTACGAATGCAAAATAAGCCACCATCACACGAAATGCCTTGGACCGATTCACTCCGCCGAGAACCTCTCCGCCAACTCTTTCCAGCTCATCGGCGATCTCGTGTGTCAAGGGAAACACGAATGCGGTGTCAATGCTCTGAAATGGAATGTTCAGCCACTGACTGTTATAGAACGCAACGAGTTGCGCCTGCGCGGCCTTGGTTTTGAAACTCATGATGATGTGTTCAGCGAGGGCGTTCTTTCTCCGGATTTTGAGCACTGCAAAAAGTTGGTTGAAATGGCTCAAAGTGAATCTGGAATCGACAGTAAGCCGAAGTTGAGTGCGCTTCTCTGCGGGAGAAACGACTCTACGCTCTGATCGCGTTGTAGCCTTCTTCGCAATGGGCATTTGGGTTCCTTGTCGTGACGTATCTTACAGCATATGTATAGACGCGTAAAGAGAATGCTCTAACCTGCAGTAATCACAGGCGTTAGCACTATCGGAGGCGCTGAGGGAGCAGTGGATTCATTGCACAAAGTGGCGAGGGATTGAAGCCTAATAAATCTCAACAAATCGAACCGTGTGGGAAGAGTGAGAAAAGGAGTCTGCCGTCCGCCGAAAGCGCCAGCGGCTAAGTTCAAGCGGCCCTATCGAAGCTGTCCCAGAGAAAAGGCGTCAGCCCTGCCTTGCGCGCCACGTCGCTTGGATTCTTCATAGGGGGCGAAAATCTGAAGCCACAAGATCACCTAGGGCTGGCTTCAGCCCAGCCTTTCGAGCGAATTCCGGCCAATTGTCCAGGGCCGCTCGCACGTCAGCCAGGATGTCCCGCGGTCTCCGTACGGCGAAGATGTCAGCGTCTTCGAGTAAGTCGTCCCGCATGATTCCCTGGAATTTCCCATTGACACTCATCAGATGCTGATAGGTCCACTCGCCCTTGGGATTGAAAGCGTGGGTCATGTCGTACGCCGGAGCCAGTTCCCATAGCTTGCCTTGTTTGAGAATGAATGCGAAATTCTTCGTGTGATCGTCGCAATTGCGGGCCATCACGTTGAAGGCCATGCGCCGGAAAGCCTGGCTTACAGCGTCGTCCTCAAGGCCGAGCTTCGCCATCGTCATAAAGAGCTGCGCATAGGCGTGTGTGCCGCGTTGCCTGAAGTCGAGATGATTCATCGCGCAGAGTGTCTGCACGTGGTGTTTGCGCGTCTGCCCGTGGACGACTTCACGATCGAAGCGCTTGGTCATGAAGTGTGCCCGGCCGTTCTCTTCGAGCAACTTGCATGGGGACATCGCTATGCCCGCCGCTTTCACCATGAGCGAATAGGCGTATTCGATTCGGCCGTAGCCTTCGCCGGTTCCTAACTCCCTGTCTTTGCCAACACCATCGAATTTGAGCAGCCAATGCTCGAATCCAGGCGCTGCCTCGAACTGTCCGCTGCGCACTTCATCGGTTTTCGGGTTCCAGGCAATTACCGCTTTCGCGCGCGCGCCGCCTGCTGACGTGCCAACCTTGATGATGTTGGCGAGCGCGGCTTTTGCTTCGTGATCCAGGGAAAAATTGCCTTGAACGAGGCGGCGCACTTCTTCGACGAGTGCCTTGATCGCAATCGGGGTTGCGCTTTCGTTGTGCGATCCCCGCGCAGGCTGAAACTCCAATGCTCCCATGCCATGCTTGCCCATGTAAGCCAGCCGGTCAAGAACTGTGACGAAACTTTTCTCGATGCCCTTGGTTGCCATCCATGCATCGATCAGAGCATTGCCGAAATCATCGGGCAGCGCATCTGCCAGCATGGCAGGAAGATCAAGATACGTTGCTTTCGGAAGGGAAGGAAACGCGAACGTGACGCGGCGGTCTGCGAGAGGCATGGTCAACGGCGCCAATTCAATGTTCCGGCGCTTCCATGCAGGTTCATAAGCAAAGGCATAGCAGCCAAGCCCAGGGTCCAGAGCAACGGCGCCGACCCTGTTTCCCCACATCCGCACTTCGATGACCTGAACTGGCTTCATGAGTTCTGCTCGCGGACTCCAAGGGGATGGCGAACGCGCTTGCGCGCCTTGGAACTACGCAAGAGAGCAAGAGGGTTGACCGACGGCTGCGGCGCGAGCATCTCAATACCCTCAAGCGAATTAAGGGCTTTGAGAACCCGAAGCAGAGTCGCCATACTGGAGCCCCGTCCGGTTTCCAGGTTTCTCAATGCTTTTTCAGAGACCCCCGCCTTTTCAGCGGTCGTATGCTGATCTAGGTTCTTGAAAATCCTCAGGTTATGCACCTGCTCACCGAGTAGACTCTGAAGCTCTGATATCGACTTGAAAGACAAATCGCTCATATCGGCATAATATTACCGTTTATGTATATTTTCAAGGTTAAAAGGTAATATTATGCCGATTATGCAATAACGTCTTGAGGCGGAACCTCGCTTCGAACGCCAGGAAATCAAACTCTTGCCTCATTGCTACTCAAATGGACCTGAGATACCAAGCTGCGACAGGCGGATTTTTATGGCCTCTGGACTCATGATGTGTTTCTTTACCAAAGAGGCGCAGTCCTGGATTCAATGGTGTGAACAGGATCGAGATCACTTTGAAGGAATTTGGCCAACCTCAAAAGGCACGCAGCGAAACGATTAGCTTCAGCACATTACGAGTCGTTCCGATGCCGAAGCTGTGGCTTCCGGTGACAGGTGCGCGTAACGAGCCGCCATGGTGATTGTCTTGTGTCCGGCCAGCACCTGAATCTCCTTTATGCTCACCCCGACCATTGCCAACCATGAGCAAAACGTGTGCCGATTGTTGTGCCATGTGTAGTCCTCGATCTCTGCTTCAGTCAGTGCCGGAGTGAACCACCACCGGCAATCGGACCTCTCGCCCGGCCGCGGGAACACCATGTCACCAGCTTCATGGGGCACGGTTATCGTTTGCGAGGTTGACGGGATTGTGGTCTCGCCATGTCAGTATTCCTTTGGGGTCTCGGGGCGAAGCCCTGAGCAAGGTGCGCAGGCCCAAACCCGAGTAGCGAAGCGGATTGGGTTGGGCCGGTGGCAAGGCAGAAACGACCGAAGGGAGTTTTTGTCATGACAGCGCGTACCTTGCCTTCACGATTACCCGCTTTTTCACTACCGACAACATCATAATACATAATTGACAGCATGACTACGCTATAATGTAATTCCGTTGTATGGAGAACGAGGTTCGTCGTAGGGCGCAGGTACTCTCGTCACACAATGTCGAGGAGTTTCGTGCGTTTTTGAAGAAAAAAGCGAATGAACCTGCGCCGCAACCCGCTTCGTACAGGATTGGCAGGATTGTACGGGCGGTATTCCCTCAATTGTGTTTGCTGCGAAAAAGAGGATACACGCTCAATATGCTGGTCGGTCTTTTTGAGGAAAACGGCCTGAGAATCACCGCAACTGCATTGTCGGGCTACATGAAGAAACTGAATGGGGAAGCGGAAGGGGTATCTGCAATCGAGGTTCGTAAACGGAGAACACAACCTTCTCCCCCTGGTTCGTAAGCTTGCAGACACTTGGCAATGAAACCGGATGTACCGCTGAAAGAAAGGGCTGCAACGATGATCCTGCCACGCAACAACCTTCGAACGATGTTGGGAAGAAAAAGCTGTGATGTTGGCTCAGACAAAAGGACATAACCGTGCGGGGCATCCTGGAGAAAAGCCAGACAAAGAGCGCGTGGGAATCAAAGTTGTCTGCGCTGGCTTGCAGATAATTTCGACGGCACTTTGCTCCGTGGTCTTGGTAAAACCGCGCGTAATTCAAATGCAACTCAACCAATGAGGTAATGGGATGCCGAGAAAGATTCTGAGACTGCCAATTGTGTTGGATCGCACCGGCCTATCACGAAGCACTGTCTATCAGCGTGTCACCGAAGGAAGGTTTCCAAGGCCGGTGTCTCTGGGGACCAGGGCTGTCGGCTGGATCGAAACAGAGGTGGAGGAGTGGATTGCCCGCCAAATAGACGTCAGCCGGGAAATCCGCGGCCAGAGAGCTGGCGTGAATCCGCTGTCTTCGAGATGATGCCCGGAGTTGGATTCTGGCTATGTGTGGCCTGATTCTCTGCCAGCCGAGTTGACTGGATGGCTATGTCGCAGTTCCACGAAACGGCAGCACCTTGCCGCCTCTCTGGGTACACTCCAGAAAATCCGCCCAGTCCTGCATCATCTTGGCGCGTGGCTCCAGATAGAGGGCGTGGTTGTAGGCGGCGCTTACGGCATTCCGGGGAGCGTGTGCAAGTTGCAACTCGATGTGGTCGTGGCTGTAGCCTTGCTCGTGCAGGATGGTGGATGCCAGACCACGAAATCCGTGGCCGGTCATGCGGCCTTTGTAGCCCATCCGCTCTAATGCTTTCAGAATTGTATTGTTGCTCATGGGCTTACTGGCGTTGCGGTCGCCGGGAAAAAGCCAGTCGCTTTGGCCGGTCAGATCACGCAACATCTCCAGCACCTCCAACGCTTGTCTAGCCAGCGGGACGGTATGCGGTGTGCGCATCTTCATCCGCTCCGGGGGTATATCCCAACGACCGGCCTCCAGGTCGAATTCTGTCCACTTGGCTCCAATCAGTTCGCTGGTGCGGACGAACGTGAGCGCCATCAGCTTGATCGCCAGCCGGGTTACGTGTGTTCCTTGATAGACCTCGATGTTCCGCAGCAGTGCTGGCAACTCCCTGGCGTCTACGCGGGAATAGTTCACCTTACGCGTGGATTTCAAAATGTCGCCGGGGCGAATCTCGCTGGACGGACTGCGCTTCGAGTAGCCGTGGGCAATGCTGTAGCGGAAGATCTGTCCCACGGTTTCCAGCGCACGTTTGGCAATATCCAGTGCGCCGCGATCCTGAATCGCGTTGGCCATCGCAACCAGTTCCGGCGCCTCAATCTCTGCAATGGGACGCGGACCGAGGCAGGGCAGAATATCGGCGTCCATGCGCCGCTTGATGTATTCCACATGGCGCGGACTCTTCCCAACCTGCCAATGCGACAGCCACTGTGTGGCCACGCTCTGGAAGGAATTTTCGACGGCAGCCTTTTCGGCTGTCTTCTCGGCCTTCCGTTGCGCCATCGGGTCAATGCCGGTCGCCAGCAGCTTCCGCGCCTCGGCGTGGCGTTCTCGGGCCAACGCCAGGGGCACATCGGGATATTTGCCGAGGGACATCAACTTCTCCTTGCCGCCAAACCTGTATGCCCAACGCCATAGTTTTCCTCCCGCTGGCGTAATCCAGAGGTAAAGTCCTCGGCTGTCGCTCAAGCTGTATGCCTTTTCCTTCGTCTTGGCTTTTTTGATTTCAGTGTCGGTCAGCGCCATCTCGTCCAGAACCTCCGTTTTAGGAAAATACCCCCACCTCAAAATAAAAATACCCCCATATGTACCCCCTGTCAAACGCGGCTGCACCTGGATGCACCTGGACGCATAAAGGCATGAAGCCTAGTGTTTACTAGGATTTATGGAATTTTATTGGATTTCTTGGGATGTGCTGGGAAGGGGTCCTGGCGGAGAGAGTGGGATTCGAACCCACGGTACTCGTTAAAGTACAC
>CAYUJM010000007.1:0-57320 GCA_964445025.1 uncultured Occallatibacter sp.
CCACCTGGGACAACTGGCAGGAGGTCATGCTCGGCTACTCCGACTCCAACAAGGATGGCGGCATGCTGACCTCGACCTGGGAGATCTTCCGCGCTCATCGCGATCTCCACCAGGTTGCCCGCGAGGCCGGCGTCAAGCTTCGCCTCTTTCATGGCCGCGGCGGAACCGTGGGCCGCGGCGGAGGTCCCACCCATCGAGCCATCTTCGCCCAGCCCATGGACTCCTTCGACGGCCAGTTGCGCATTACGGAGCAGGGCGAGGTGCTCAACTTCAAATATGCCGACGAGGTGCTTGCCGAGCGCAATCTCGAGCTCATGATCGCTGCCTCGCTCGACGCCCTGGCGCGGCCTAACGCACGCGATCCGCAAGGCCACTTCACCGGCGTCCTCAAGCCCGAATGGGAAGCTGCGCTTAATCGGCTCTCCGAGCTGTCTTACGGTCTCTATAAGGAGCACATCCTCGAAGATCCGGATGTACTTACCTACTTCGAGCAGTCAACGCCCGTGGGCGAGCTCGAAAACGCCAAAATCGGTTCCCGCCCCTCGCGCCGCAAGGCCTCGCCCAAGCTCGCCGACTTGCGCGCCATCCCCTGGGTCTTCGGCTGGACCCAGTCGCGGCTTCTGGTTCCCGCCTGGTTCGGTGTCGGCTTCGCGCTGGAGCAATATCTCGCCGAGCCAGGCTCGCTCGACCTGCTGCATACCATGGCCCGCGAGTTTCCGCTCTTCATCGACCTTTTGCGCAACGTGGAAATGGCCCTCGGCAAGGTCGATCTCTCCACCGCGCGCCTTTACTCCTCGCTGGTTTCCGACACGAGTCTCCGCGAGCGCATCTACGACCTTTTTGACGCTGAGTTCCACCGCACAGTGCGAGCCATCCTCGCCGTTCTGCGCCAGACCGAGCTGCTGGAAAAGAACCAGGTGCTCGCCCACTCCATCCGGCTGCGCAATCCCTACGTCGATCCCATGCACTTGATCCAAGTCGACATGCTTCGCCGCAAGAGAGCCGGCGAGGACACGCCGGAAGTCAATCGCGCCATCGCTGCGACCATCAGCGGCATCTCCGCTGGCCTGCGCAATACCGGCTGAGACCAGGCGCGGTCTTTTTCAGATCGCGAGCCTCGGGCCAATGCGGATTCAGCTTATTCATGCGCTAGCCAAAGGCCGCCCGATCTCCCAGTGGTGTCCGTACGGATCGGCAACCCGCCCGACGCGCCATCCATGGCCCTCGCTGACTGCGTACACTTCCGTCGCGCCGGCCTTCAGCGCCCGCTCGAATACGCCATCCGGATCGGCGACCGTAAAGATGATCCGTACCGTAGAGCCTCCCAGCGACGCAGGGCTGAAATTGAAATGCTCTGGCGACTCGTCCGCAACCCAGAACTCCGCACCCTCCACCGAGAGCCTTGCCACCACACTTCCGCCGGGGTCGTCCAGGCGATAGACTTCGACGGCGCCGAATGCGGCCTTATAGAAATCAACCGCCTGGGCGCTGTTCCGCACGGATAACCACGGAACAATCGAGTTTGAGAACGGAACTTCAGTAGCCGTGCTTGGCATTCAAATGTCTCTCGGTTCAGTCTGTGTTACCGCATCGCCAGGTGCAACGCGACATGGATTCCGATCCCGATGCCCATGAGCAGAATGCCGGCCGCAACGGGCGTCCGCTTGCGCCACAGCAGAATCGCAGAGACCACGAAGATGATCTCCGGGATGACGATGGCTCCCAGGAAATGGGGCCAATGCAAGTGCTGCAGTCCCAGCCCCGGAAAGAGAACGGTGATGATCTGCACCAGCCCGACCCCGCTCAATGCCAGCAACAGCGCCAACAGCGCGCCCGATGCAAATCCCAATGCCTTCTTCCCTGTCGAGTTCATTTGCCCCTCCTCGCTATCTTTTCTGCGTGTAATCCACTTCCGCCAGCCCTTTGCCGCGTGCCCCAGAATTGCCACCGTGCTTCCCAAAGCCCAGAGCAGCGCCGACCATTCACCGTCTATAAAGTCCAGCTCCCGGAGCATGGCGAGAACCCACTCGCGGCTCTCCTCCGGCGCCAGGCGAAGAACACTGCCAAGCAGCGCCCTTGCCAATCTGCGCGGCGCTCCCATCAGCCCTCCACCAATCCAAGTGCCACCTCGCTCAAGCGGCCACCCGCATGGGCAGAGGCGTTTGCCCTGGCGAATTGCAAGCCCTCCTGAGTGAAGCGATACATGTGCCGAGGAGGCTTGCCGGGTTCACTGGCCTCCCACTGGGTCTCCAGCAGATTCCGTTCCGCCATCCGCATCAGAATTGGATACAGCGTTCCCGACTTCAGGCCCGTAACCCGGCTCAGGTCGTAACCGTACTTCCATTCGTCCGCATGCTCCAGAAAGGCATCCAGAACCAGAAGTGTCTGTGGCGACAATCGCAGCTTCATTCGCAGAACTCTACATATGTAGAGTTCTGTTGTCAACAACTATTTTCCCGTGGTCCTTCCGCTCGCGACGGTCGCAGGTCTCGTCCCCCGGAGGAGCCCGGTCATTCAAAACACACGGGTTTCCTTCCGGTCTTTCTCGCACTTTCTCTTGCCATATCCTGCCCACCGGGGATACTCTGTTTCCATGCGTCGATGTCGCTAGCACCGTTCCGGTGAGAAGCCCGACGCAGACGTGCGCTTGATTCGCGCGCGCCATTCCCCGCTTGATAGCTCCAACCAACCCCAAAACGAATGCAATTCAATGGCCGGGGCCCATTTACCCCAAAGAGGAGATCATCATGGCGCGCATTGCCGCGGATGTAACTGAAATCATTGGCCGCACCCCGCTGGTACGGCTTAATCGCGTGGCGGCTGGCCTGCCCGGCACCGTCGTTGCAAAACTGGAAAGCCAGAACCCCCTCTCGAGCGTCAAGGACCGCATCGGTCTGGCGCTCATTGATGCAGCCGAAAAGGCCGGCAAAATCACCCCCGGCGAGACCATCCTGATTGAGCCCACCAGCGGAAACACTGGCATTGCCCTGGCATTCGTCGCCGCCGCCAAGGGCTACAAGCTGATCCTGACAATGCCTGAGACCATGAGCCAGGAGCGCCGCGCCGTTCTGCTGGCTTTCGGGGCCGAAATTGTGCTCACTCCGGGGCCCAATGGCATGAAGGGCGCCATCGCCAAGGCCAACGAGATCCTCGCTAAAACCCCCAACGGCTACATCCTGCAGCAGTTTGATAACCCGGCCAATCCGGCCATCCACTACGCCACCACCGGCCCGGAGATCTGGAACGATACAGACGGGAAGGTGGACTTCCTGGTCTCGGGTGTGGGCACGGGCGGAACCATTACGGGCGTAACCCGATACATCAAGGAGCGCAAGCCGGGGTTCAAGGCCATCGCCGTCGAGCCGGTTGACAGCCCGGTTCTCTCCGGCGGAAAGCCTGGACCGCACAAGATTCAGGGCATCGGCGCCGGCTTTGTTCCCAGCGTGCTCGACACCAGCCTGATCGATGAGATCATCCAGGTCACCAACGACGAGTCTATTGCGGCCGCCCGGCAGTTGCCCCTCGAAGAGGGACTGTTCGTGGGCATTTCCTCAGGCGCTGCGGTGTCTGCCGCGCTCAAGGTTGCTGCCCGGCCTGAGAATGACGGCAAGCTCATTGTTGTTGTCCTGCCCGATTTCGGCGAGCGCTACTTGTCCAGCGTGCTCTTTGACTCGCTGCGCCAGAAGGCCCTGGCGCTGCCCACCGAAGCCATCGCTGTGTAATCGGCTTCTTCCACAAACCCCGTGCCCCATCCTTGCGATTTCATTTCATCGCAAGGGTGGGAGACCGCGGCACCTGAAGCTCTAAGCTGTGAGCTGAAGGCCGACATCTGGTTGTTTCGCCCATGTCTCTTTTGGCCCGCATTCGCGACGATATCGACTCCGTCCTGGAGCGCGACCCCGCTGCGCGGTCCCGGCTGGAGGTCTTCCTCTGCTATCCGGGCCTCTGGGCGGTCTGGATTCATCGCGCCTCGCACGGGCTGTGGAGTGCAAAGTTGCGTCTTCCCGCGCGCCTTCTCTCCCAGGTTGCCCGCTTCTTCACCGGTGTCGACATCCACCCCGGCGCGCTGCTCGGCCGCAGGCTCTTCATCGACCACGCCACCGGGGTCGTGATTGGCGAGACGGCCATCGTGGGCAGCGATGTGACCATCTACCAAGGAGTCACGCTGGGCGGTACCGGCAAAGGACACGGCAAGCGCCACCCCACCGTTTGCGACAATGTATTCATCGGCAACAACGCCAATGTCCTGGGCAACATTACCGTCGGCGAGAACTCTCGTGTTGGCGCTGGCTCCGTCGTGCTCTCGGACGTGCCGCCCAACTCCACCGTCGTCGGCGTGCCGGCTCACATCGTCTACCGCAATGGCGAGCGCGTGCTCATCACCGATCCCCACGACATCAAAGACCCGCTCTCTGACGCCCTCATTGCACTCTCCGGCCGCGTAGAGGAACTCGAAGCTCGCCTTTGCGTAGGAGGAATGCCGCCCCCGCACGTCACCGAACCCTTCGCCGCCGAAGAAGCCGAACGTAGTGCTTACCGGATGGAACTTGACCGCCTCCGCGAGTACGTTTCGATGGGCGAAGGCATCTGAAGGTCAGTGCACTTTCCTGGTGCTAAAGTGATCTGTTCCCACTTCTCTTTTGGGGTCTTGCTTCTTGCCGGGCTTTCGCTGGTTCCTCGTCGTCCTTCTCGCGCTTGCTGCCGTTGCCCACGCCGCTACCCGCGTCCCGGCCGCCCCCGTTCCTGAAGAGCTTCGCTCCTCAGCCTTCACCGTAACCGTGAACGGCAAGCCGGTAGACGTGGCCCACGCCGCTGCCAGTTACGACTGGGTCTCTTTCGACACGACAGGACCGGTCGACATTGCCATCACGGCCGCAGAAGCGGGCTTTTGGAGTCGTGGTGTCGATATCCAGCCGTGGCGCCTTGGCATTCGTCCCTCGCGTGAAGGCCAGACGATCCGCTTCCATCTGGCTGCTCCGGCCAAGCTCTCCATCTCGCGGCCAGGCGACTTCCTGAACCACGCGGCGATGCTGTTTCTGTTTGCCGGCACACCGCCGCCGCCGCCACCGGCAAGCGGGCCCAAAACCACCATCATCCCTGCCGGCATTCATCGCGAAAGCCTCAACCCCAAATCTGGCGAAACCATTTATCTCGCTCCCGGCGCATTCGTCTTCGGCAGCTTGAACCTTTTCAATGTCAGCGGTGTTAGAATCCTCGGCCGCGGAACCATCATTTACGAAGGCACCCAGGACCCCAACAGCGACGAAGGCTGGATGCAGAAGCCCGACTGGCACTGCATCGGTTCTATCAATGCGCGCAATGTGCAGATCGACGGCCTCACATGCATCGTGCGCGCTCGTACCTGGTCCATCCAGATGAAGGACTCCTTCGACCTCACCTTCGATGATCTGCGCGTGATCGGCGGCAACCCCGGCAACGCCAACCAGGACGGGATGGATTGGCTGGGCGGCGGAGACACGATCGTGCGCGATGCCTTCATCCGCGCTTCAGACGACGACTTTGCCATGGAGGGCAACTGGGACGGGTACTCCGACGCGGACCTGGTGCGCCCCGGCAAGGACGTCCAGAACATCCTCATCGAGCACAGCGAGCTCTCCACCAGCATCTCCAACGTGGTGCGCTCCACATGGCCGCGCAAGGTCTTCAACTCCCGCAACTTCATTCTGCGCGACTCCGATGTGCTGCACGGGGGCATCGGAGCATGCGGGCAGACGTTCGGCCTGCTGGGCATGTGGGGCGCGGACGGCGCCAAGGGCGAACACACCAACTACACCTTTGAGAATCTGTTTCTCGACAATTGGTACTCCCTGGTGCAGATGGAGCAGGAGCAGCCCGGCCTGCATGGTTTCGCCTTCCGCAACATCTGGGCTCTCGATCAGCCTCCGCTGGCCGAATCCACCCTGAGCGGCGATGTGGCCGATGTGACCTTCGACAACGTGAAGTATGGCCAAATCCGTGCCGCAGACGATTCTGCTCTGCCGCTGCTGGCGACTGCCGGCGCCATGCCCGGTCAATTCACCGCCAGCCACGGCCCGGTTGCTTCTTTCACCGTGGATCCTCCGGTGTTTGCACCCGGCCAGGAGCTGACATTCACCGCGCAGCCCTCGCCCGGTGCGCAATACACCTGGCTCTTTGGCGACGGCACACAAGGCCGCGGCCGCGTCCTCCGCCACAAGTTTCCTGATGCCGATGGCACGATGCTCGACGGCGCAGCCACTGGTGCGGGCCGTTTCCGCGTTCTCCTTCACGTTGAGGTCAAGACCGGCCATCCCTTGGCTGTGAAAGAGGACTGGGCCAGTCAGGGAGTTGTGGCCGTGGCCAAGTGGAACCACATGGTGGATGTGGCCAATCCCACCGTTCCCGGCCTCGCCTGGCAAATCTATCCCGGAAGCTGGACCGAGCTGCCCGACTTAGGCAAGCAGCAGGCAGTATTCAAGGGCGAGTCCTCCACTCTCCAAGCCGATCCACAGGGATTTACGCGGTATGCCGCCGTCTGGGACGGCTTCATCGACATTCCCGCCGACGGAGGCTACACCTTCCACCTGCTCGACCGCGACGGCGCGCGGCTGGTCATCGACGGCATCCAGGTGGCAAAGACTGGACCGCCCTTCGCTCAGGTCTGCGGCGCTCCCGGCAATGCGATGCGCTACGACCGCGGATCCATCGGCCTGCATGCGGGCCGCCACACGCTGCATGTCGAAGGGCTGCACTCCGTCAGCCAGGGTGCGCCGCAGATCCTCTGGGAGGGCCCTTCGCTGCCGCTGAGAGCAGTGCCGCCTGCCGCATATAGCCACCCGCGCCGGGACGCGATCACACGGTAGGTCTCATTTCTGTTTTTCTGGCTTGAAGCCGCGGCCGAATGCTACTCTTGCAGTCACCCCCAACCGGCAAATCTCTTTGAAGGAGCTTCGATCGTGTCCATGTTCCTCGGGAAGGGTTCTCTTCTGCTGTCTGCCGCCGCGGCCTCCTTCGCGGCTCTCTCGCTCGCGGCCGGCTGCCATGCGGCGCAGCAGCCGGCCGCCACCACCGCAGCCCCTGCCATCCAGCTCCAGCCTTACACAGCACCGGATCAAAGCGCATCCGCTCGTGTGCCTTCGGGCTGGAAGGTCACCAAGGGCGGTCAAACCGTCATCACAATGACCGGTCCGCAGGGAGAAACTGTTTCGCTGGGCAACACCTTCGTGGCTCAGAATGCAGCTTTCCAAGCCGGTCAGCGCGGCTCCAACGGCATCGATCTCAGCATGCCTTACAGCGCTACCTTGCCGCAGAAGCTGGCCATGATCATCCAAGGAAACGCGGCAGTTGCGGGCAAACCGGCTCCGCAGTTGAGCTTGACTTCCGCCACGCCGATTCAGCTGCCAGCAGCGCTGGGACAATGTGGCCGCTTTGTCGCCGGCCTGACCGACGCGCAGGGCCAATCGAAGATCCTGGCGATCTTCTGCTCGCTGCCGATGGACACCCGCGGCGCATACAAGAACATCATGCTTTTTGCCCAGGCTCCCGCGGCCGTTGCCGCTCAGTCTGCACCCATAGCACAGGCCATCTTCCAGAGTTACCGCATTCCCACTGCGTGGTTGCAGAAGAAGCTTTCACCGCAGAACCCTCCACCTCCGCCCGCCACGGCCGGATCGGGCCGGTCCGCAAATCCAAATGCAACCGCGGCAGCCATCAACGCCGAAACCATCGGGAGCATGGTTGGCACAGACACCATGGTCAATTGCATGAGCCTGGCCCTTCGCGACACGCCCACCAGTCAGTTGCCAAAAAGCTGTGGCGGTCCCAAACCGGACTGACCCTTCCGCAATCAAGAAACAAGAAAACGCTCGATCTCAATTCCGAGACCGGGCGCTTTTTCTTGGAGGCTGACTGTAAGCTATTTGGGCAGTTGCGTCGAATCCCATCCCCCGCCCAGGGACCGTATGAGCCCGACGCTATCGACAAATTGGCGCGTCTGCAAATCGATCCCCGTGCGCTGATTCTGGATGAGGGTTTCCTCCGCCGTCAGCACCTCAAGGTAGCTGGTGACCCCGCCCTTGTAGCGCCGGTTGGAGACGTCGTAGGAGTGCTGCGCCGAATCCACTGCCTTTTGTTCCGCAGACGATTCCTGCTCCAGAATCCGCAGTCCCGAAAGCTGGTCCTCCACATCTTCGAAGGCCAGGAAGATCACGCCTTTGTAGTCCGCGACCTGTGCCTCGTACTGGTGCCTGGCCTGATCGGTGAGGGCACGCCGCTGGCCGGCGTCAAACAGAAGTTCCGTGGCCTGCGCGCCCAGCGACCACAGCGCGCTGGGGCCCTGGATCCACGTGCCGCCGTGCGTGCTCTCAAACCCGCCCTGGCCGGTCAGATCGATGGTGGGATAGAACGCACTTACCGCGATGCCGATCTGCGCGTTGGCCGCCGCAGTCCGCCGCTCCGCGGCCGCAATGTCCGGCCGACGTTCCAGCAGCTGCGATGGCACCCCAAGCGGGATGGCCGGCAGATTCAAATCCAGGGGCGAATATGGAATGCTGAAATCGGGCAGCTTGTAGTCGGCGATGGTGCCCACTGCGTGTTCAAACTGCGCCCGCGCCACGCCAACGTCTACGAGTTCAGCCTGCACCGTCTCCAGCTGCGTCCGGGCCTGGGCGACATCAACCTCTGTAGCCACCCCCCCCTCAAGCCGCCGCTCGGTCAGGTCGAGCTGGCTCTGCAGATTCTTGATCGTCGCCGTGAGCAGCTTGGTCTGGGAATCCAGGCCGCGCAGCTGGAAGTAGTCGGAGGCCATGGCCGCCTCCAGGCTCAGGCTCACGTTGGCCATGTCGGCTGCGCTGGCCTGAGCGTTCTCGTGCGACTGCTCTACTGTCCGCCGGATCCGGCCCCAGAAATCCGGTTCCCAGCTTCCCTGTCCAGCCAAAACCAGGTCGTTGTAGTTGGTTGCGGTACTGGGCGTCACCAGCGGCCGGTGCCGCGATTCCTTGTCGTGGGCGACCGAGGGTCCGGCGGAGAGCGTCGGATAGAGCGCCGCGCGCGCCGACCGTACCTGGTCCTGCGCTGCCAGGTACGTGTTCAGCGCCTGGCGGACGGCCTGGTTATAGGTCGCGATGCGCTCTTCCAACTGGTTGAGCTGCGGGTCCTGGTAGACCTCCCACCACTTCCCTTTGAGCATTCCATCTGAAGGTGTTGCCGGATGCCAGCTACCCCCAATCGGATTCGGCGGCGGCGTCAGAGGCGCCTGAACTGAGGTCGCGCCGGTCTCCTTGTAGATGGGCGGAGCAGTGTAGGTGGGACGCGAGTAGTTGGGGCCGACGGGCTTGCAGCCGGCAAGAGGGATGAGAAGGGCTAAGAAAGTGACGAAGGCGCACTTGTTGCGCCCGATGCCCGAGAGGATTCCCTCAGGGGCTAAAGCCCGCGACGATTTAGCCCTACGTACGCACGGGCTAAAGCCCGTACCCTTCAAGCTGAAGCCCGCAAGCATAACTACTTGCCTCCTGCATTGCCCTGGGCGCCGGGGCTCTCGACATAGACTTTCTCGCCTTCGATGAGTGAGTCCGGCGGATCCTGAATCACCCTGTCGCCCGAACTCAGCCCGCTCACGATCTGCACATTGGCTCCATCGTCCTCGCCAATGACCACGGGAACCAGGTGAGCCTTGTTGCCATCCACCACTGTCCCCAGGCGCAGTCCCTCCCTGCGGAAGATCAGCGCCGCCGCCGGCACAACGAAGGTGGGACTCGACACCGGGGACTTGAAGTGCACCTGGGCGAGCGAGCCAGGCAACAGCTCGCCGCCCCGGTTGTCTACGTCGATCTCCACCAGCAGCGTGCGGCTCACCGGATCGATGGAGTCCGCCGTCCGTACGAGCGTTCCCTGGAAGACCTTTCCGGCATATTCGGCAAAGGTCAGGTCGATTCTGCCTCCGCGCTTGATGTTTCCCGAGTACACCTGCGGCACGTTCGCGTAGACGCGCAGCGTTTGAATGGCCTGCATGTGAAACAGTTCCTTGGCCGCGCCGGCGTCAATCAACTGGCCGGTGTCGATCGGGCGCGCCGTCACCACCCCGTCAAACGGCGCATACACTCTTTCAAACGACTGCAATTCCTTGAGCCGCTGAACGTTGGCCTGCGCGGACTTCACCGCCGCCGCAGTCGCCGCAGCCTGGTTCACAAACGTATCCGTGTCCTGCTTCGACACCGCGTCCGACTGCACCAGGCCCGTGTATCGATCCGCCTGGATGTGCGCGATGTTGGCATTGGCCTCTGCCGTATTCAGGTCGCTCTCGGCCTGCTCCAGTTGCCGGTCTAGCTCGGGAGTCGAAATCTCCGCTAGCAGCGCGCCCTTGTTCACACGTGCGCCAATGTCGAAGTACCACTTGGTGAGGTAGCCCGACGTCCGCGCATAGATAGGCGAATCGGTGAATGCGGTCACATTGCCGGGCAGCACATACGTATCTACCGGCGCTCCCTGCCTTGGGATCGCGGCAATCACGGAGGGTGGAGCCATCTCGGTGGTGTGCTCAGCCAGCACGGTGTCGGCGTGCCGGCGGCTGATCAGGCCATAGCCCGCCAGCCCCGCGGCCACCAGCAGCACAAGTGCCACACCCACCAGGGCCCTGGCGCCGGAAATCGGCTTCTGCTCCGGCGCGGATACCTCGTCGTGGCCGCCGTGCTCAGCTTCATGCATATTTGGTTTCGATTCGTTGGTCATGTTGAAAGCTACTCCGAAAGCTCGTCAAACTCGTCAATCGTTCCGGCCCGTGCCGCGCCGTGTGCCACCCTGCGCCGGCCTTCCAGCCAGCCGTGGACGACAGAGAAGAATACCGGTACAAAAAACAGTGTGGCTACGGTCGCCAGCAGCAGTCCGCCAATCACAGCCCGGCCCAGCGGCGCGTTCTGCTCGCCGCCGTCGCCCAGACCCAGCGACATTGGAATCATGCCGATGATCATCGCCAGAGCCGTCATGATCACGGGACGCAAGCGGACAAATCCGGCATTCAGCGCCGCCCGACGCGCGTCCCCCACGAGAATCTCCAACTGTTCGCGGGCAAACGTCACCACCAGAATGGAGTTCGACGTGGCCACGCCCATGCACATGATGGCGCCGGTAAGCGCCGGCACGCTCAGGCGCGTGTGCGTCAGGAAAAGGAACCACGCAATTCCGGCCAGTGCCGCCGGCAAGGCCGAAATAATCAGGAATGGATCCAGCCAGGATTGAAAATTCACCACGATCAGCAGGTACACCAGCAGGATTGAAAACGCCAATCCGCCCAGCAGGCCTATGTAGGATTTCTGCATCGTCTCGCTCTGCCCGCGCAGAATGAAGTGCGAGCCCCGCGGTAAATCGCCCTCATGCTTCTTGATGATGCTCTCCATTGCCCGCGTTACCGTGCCCAGGTCGGTGCCGTCCACGTTGGTATAGATATCGAGCACCGGCTGCACGTTGTAGTGGCTCACCGTGCCCAGCTCAGTCCCCGGCACAATGGTCGCCACGTTGCCCAGCACATCTACCGGAGCCGGGACGCCCGGAACGCCGGTGGATGCTGCGCCCGGCACTGCGGCTGGCGCGGCTCCCGGCGCTGCAGTCGTCGTGGTTTGCTGCGCTGCCTGTCCCGACCCTGTCACCGGCAGGCTCTTGAGGTCTGCCACCGAGTCCAGCCTGTACTGTGGCGCTTGCACGGCAACGTTGTAGGTAACTCCGCTCTTCGGATCCAGATAGAAGTTCGGTGTTGTCTGGAAGCTTCCGCTCAACGACACCAGCACGCTCTGCGCCACATTGGCCTGCGTCAGCCCAATCGTCTGCGCCCGCGTCCGGTCCACCTTTACCGTCATGTTCGGATAATCGAACGGCTGCTGGATGCGGGCATCGACCGCGCCCGGAACGTAGCGCACTTCATTCAGCATCTTCTCTGCCAGCGCCCGGTTTCCGTAGAGGTCTGGCCCCACAATCTGGATATCGATGGGCGCCGAAAGGCCGAAGTTCAGAATCTGCGTCACAATGTCCACCGGCAGCACGTAAAACGTCACGCCGGGATACTCGCGGCCCAGCACCGTGCGCAGCTTCTCTACGTAATCCGCCGTCGGGTGGTGATCTTTCGTCAGTTGCACCTGGATGTCCGCGTCCGCCGGTCCGATGGGCGCGGAAGTTGAATACGAAAGGTTCAATCCCGAGTAAGGCAGCCCGATGTTATCCACAATCGTGACCACCTCGTTGGCCGGAATGTGCTCGCGGATGGTGGCGTCGATGTGGTCGCAGAGCAGGGCCGTCTCCTCGATGCGCGTCCCGGTGCGGGCGCGGACGTGAATCTTGAACTGGCCTGCATCCACGTTGGGAAAGAAGTCCTGTCCCAGCGGAGGCGTGAGCAGCCCCACCGAGCCCACCGCAAACACCGTGAAGAGAATCAGAAACACGCGCGCATGATCCACGCACAAGGTGAGCAGCCGCAGGTAGCCCAGCCGCATCTTCGAAAAACCCGCCTCAAAACCAAGTTGAAAACGCACGAACGGATTGCGGCTGACGCGCTTTTTCGCCTCCTGCGCATCGTCGTGTTCCTGCAGCAGGTATTTGGCCATCGTTGGGACGACTGTGCGGCTGAGCAGGTAGCTGGCCAGCATGGCGAATACCACTGCTTCGGCCATGGGGACAAACAGGTAGCGTGCCACGCCGCTCAGGAAGAACATGGGCACGAACACGATGCAAATGGCCAGCGTGGAAACCAGCGCTGGCGTGGCAATCTGCGCCGCGCCATCCAGAATCGCCTGCTCGATCTCCTTGCCCTGTTCCAGGTTGCGATTGATGTTCTCGATCTCCACGGTGGCGTCGTCCACCAGGATGCCGACGGCCAGCGCCAGGCCGCCCAGCGTCATGATGTTGATCGTCTCGTGCAGTGCATAGAGCACGATCAGCGAGCAGAGAATCGACAGCGGAATCGACACCGCGATGATCACCGTGGAACGGAAGCTGCCCAGGAACACGAGGATCATGATGGCCGTCAGGCAGGCGGCGATCAATGCCTCGCGCACCACGCCGTCGATCGCCCCGCGCACAAAGATCGACTGATCCGACAGCGCGTTGATCCGCAATTGCGGCGGTAACTGGCCCTTGATGTTCGCCAGCACGTCCTGTACGCCCTTGATGATGTCCAGCGTGGACGCTGAACCGGTCTTCAAGATGCTCATCAAAATGGCGCGGCTGCCATTCACGCGTACGATGTTGGTCTGCGGCGGAAAGCCGTCGCGGACGTGGGCCACGTCGCGAATGTAGATTACGGCTCCGTTCACAGCCTTGATGGGAAGATCGTTCAGCTCGTTCACCACCGAGAGAGCGGAGTTGGTTTCGATGGCATACTCGAAGCGGTCCACCTTCATGGTGCCCGAAGGCGCAATCAGGTTCTGCGCGTTGATGGCGTTGACCACGTCTACGGGCGAAAGCCCCTTAGCCTCCAGCGCATGCAGGTCCAGGTCCACCTGGATCTGGCGCTGCTTGCCGCCGTACGGGAAGGGCGTCTGTGCGCCTTCGATGGTGGCCAGCTGAGTACGGATGGTGTTCTGGCCCAGGTCGTTCAACTGCTGCTCGTTCAGCCCCTGGCCGCTCAACCCCAACTGCAGCACCGGCACGCTGGAGGCGTTGTACTGAATGATGAACGGCGGCGTGGTGCCGGGCGGCAGTGACCGCAGCTGCACCTGGCTGATCGAAGTCACCTGCGCCACGGCGCTGCCGATGTTCACATGCGGCTTGAAGAAGATCTTGATGATCGCGATGCCGTTCAACGACTGCGATTCGATGTGATCGATGTCGTTGACCGTGGTGGTCATGCCGCGTTCGCTGTTGTACACGATGCGGGTCGACATCTCCTGCGCCGAAAGCCCGGTGTACTGCCACACGACTGTCACGACAGGGATATCGATATTCGGAAAGATGTCCGTGGGCATCGATTCAATGCTGAAGATGCCAAGAAGAAGAATCAGAAACGCAAAGACGGCGAAGGTGTATGGCCGCCGCAGCGCAAGCCGGACAATCCACATCATAAGGCTGGTACTCGCTCCTGGGGCGCGTCGGCGCGTCCCCTAGTCGGCAGCACGTTTGGTCTACGAGAGCCAAAGTTCGACCGTCACCGGCTCACCGGCTTCCGGAATCCCTCGGCATCCGCGAGGGGCCGGTCCAACATGCGGTTGAAGTTACTATGGTAGATGAAGACGTGAACCAAAAGAGCAAGTTCAAACAAAATAGGCGCACTTCGTTGTCCATTGGACGCCCGATCCGCCCAAAAGATGCAAACTGCCTCGCCCTCAAATCTCGCTATCTGAAGCACTGCAGCCAGCCCCGTTTTCTGCCTGATTAGACAACCTTTCCGCTGTTCCCGGCATCTGTTTCCGGCGGCTCGCGGGAGACGAAACTTCCACTCAGATTGTTCCGTCCGTAGTAACAGAAAAGTACGCCCATAATCCGGCCTTTTTGTCCTTGCCGCGGGACAGTCTCTTCGCCGGCATTCACAATTAGAATCACGACGGGAATCGATACCATGTCTGAAAGTGCTACTGGATCCCAGTTACCCGCAATGAATCCATATGACCCACCCCGGCCGCATGCCGCGCGCAAGGGCTCCTGGGTGCGCATCCTTGTTTACCTCGTGCTCATCGCCGGTCTCGGCTTCATCGTTTGGCGCATCCATAAGAACCAGCAGTTGAGCGCCCAGAACAGCGCCAACCAGGCCGCGCAACTCGCCAACCAGCCCATTCCTGTTCAGGTCTCCGCCGCCGAACGGAAGCCCATGCCCATCTTCCTCACCGCACTAGGCACTGTAACGCCCTACATGAGCGTCACCGTCAAGGCGCGCGTCAGCGGAGAACTTCTGCCGGTGAAGTTTACAGAGGGCCAGCAGGTCCGCCAGGGCGAGACCATCATGCTCATTGACCCCAAGCCCTACCAGGCCGCCCTCGATCAGGCCAGGGGCAATCTGCTCCACGATGAGGCTCTGCTCAAGAACGCCCAAGCCGAATACGCCCGCTACAAGGCCCTTTACGATGCCGGCGTCACCTCCAAGGAGACGCTCGACGCGGATGAAGCCGCGCAGGGCCAGTACCAGGGCGCCATCGCCGCCGACAGGGCCGCAATCGAAACCGCCCAGCTCCAGCTTGACTGGTGCTCCATTCAGTCCCCCATCGACGGCCGCATCGGCCTTCGCCTCGTCGATCCCGGCAACATCATTACCGCCAACACAACCAACCTGGTCATCATCAATCAGTTCAAGCCCATCGCGGTCTACTTCACGCTGCCTGAGAATCAGCTTCCCCAGGTGCTGGCCAAACTGGCCGCCGACAAGCGCCTCCTGGTGGACGCTTACGACCGCAACGATGTGCAGAAGCTCGCCAGCGGCTACCTGCTTACCGGCGACAACCAGATCGACACCACAACCGGCACCGAGAAACTGAAGGCCGTCTTCGAGAACCGCGATCAGTCGCTCTTCCCCAACCAGTTCGTGAACATCCATCTGGTGCTGGAAGACCGACCCAGCGCACTGGTGGTCCCGTCGGCCGCCATCCAAAGCGGCATTCAGGGCTCGTTTGTCTGGGTCATTGACGCAGCGGATTCCAGCAGCGCCGGCACCGCCCGGATTCAGCCTGTCAAAGTGGCCCTGGCGGAAGGCCAGACCACTATCCTCGAAAGCGGCCCGCAGCCCGGCCAGAATGTCGTGGTCGACGGAGCCGATCGCCTCCGGGCCGGCCAGGCGGTCACTGTCACCTCCAGCCGTGCGCCGGCTGCCATTCCGCAGCAAGCGGCGGGCAGCCAGGGCGCTCAAACGCCGAACAGGTCCCAGCCGTGAGCCTCAGTCCCTCGCGTCCGTTCATCCTCCGGCCTGTGGCCACCTCTCTGCTCATGGTGGCCATCATGCTGACCGGCATTGTCGGCTTCCGCCAACTGCCTGTCTCCGCGCTGCCTGAGGTCGATTACCCCATCATCCAGGTGCTCACCTTCTACCCCGGCGGCGGGCCGGAGGTGATGGCTTCTTCGGTCACGGCGCCTCTTGAACGCCAATTCGGCCAGATGCCCGGACTGAAGCAGATGACATCCGTGAGCTCCGGCGGCGGCTCGGTGATTACTCTCGAATTCGGTCTGGACGAGAATATCGATGTCGCCGAGCAGGAAGTCCAGGCTGCCATCAACGCCGCCAACACCTTCCTGCCCCCGGATTTGCCCAATCCGCCCATCTACAGCAAGGTCAACCCCGCCGATGCGCCCGTCCTCACCCTGGCGCTCACCTCCGATTCGCTGCCGCTGGACAAGATTGAAGACGCGGCCGACACCAACCTGGCGCAGAAGATCTCCCAGGTGACCGGAGTCGGGCTGGTCTCCATCGCCGGCGGTCAAAAGCCGTCCGTGCGCATTCAGGCCAATCCCACCCAACTGGCCGCTTATAACCTAAGCCTGGAAGACCTGCGCACCGCATTGGCCGCGGCCAATGTGGACCAGGCCAAGGGCACGCTGAACGGCTCCCGCCAGTCGTACACCATCGGCGCCAATGACCAGTTGCTTTCCAGCGGCGACTACAAGCCGGTGATTGTGGCCTATCGCAACGGGGCCGCGGTGCGCGCCTCCGATGTGGCGTTAATCGTCGATGCCGCTGAAAACTCTCAGCAGGCTGCCTGGATGGATCGCCAGCCCGCGGTGATCGTCAACATCCAGCGCCAGCCGGGCGCCAACATCATCGCCGTTGTTGACCGGATCAAGAAGCTGCTGCCGCAGTTGCAGACCAGTCTGCCGGCCACCGTGCAGGTGAAGGTGCTCACCGATCGCACAGTCACCATTCGCGCCTCGGTCCGGGACGTGGAATTCGAGCTCATGCTCACCGTCGCCCTGGTGGTCATGGTGATCTTCCTCTTCCTGCGCAATCTGTCGGCGACCATCATCCCATCGGTCGCGGTGCCGCTGTCGATTGTCGGCACCTTCGGCGTGATGTACCTGCTGGGCTACTCGCTCAACAACCTGACGTTGATGGCGCTCACCATCTCCACCGGCTTTGTGGTGGACGACGCCATCGTGATGATCGAGAACATCTCCCGCTTCATTGAAGAGGGCATGAGCCCCATGCGCGCCGCTCTCAAGGGGAGCGAGCAGATCGGCTTCACCATCATGTCACTGACGGTCTCGCTCATCGCCGTCCTCATCCCGCTGCTCTTCATGAGCGACGTCGTCGGCCGCCTCTTCCGCGAGTTCGCCATCACCCTGGCAGTAACCATTCTGGTCTCCGCATTCGTCTCGCTCACGCTGACGCCCATGATGTGTTCGCGCATCCTGCAGGACAAGGCCGTCGCGCGCGAAACCCGCTTCTACTACTGGTCGGAGAAAGTCTTCAACTCGATCATTGCCGCATACGGCCGCTCCGTCCGGGTGGTCCTCCGCTACCGCTTCACCACGCTGCTGGTCACCATCGCCACCTTTGTCGCCACCGTCCTTCTCTTTATCGTCGTCCCCAAGGGATTTTTCCCGGTGCAGGATACCGGCGTCATCCTGGGTATCTCCGAGGCGCCGCAGACAGTGAGTTTTGAGAGCATGGCCCAGCGCCAGCAGAGGCTTGTCGACATCCTCCTTCAGGACCCGGCCGTCGAAAACGTCTCCTCGTTCATTGGCGTCGACGGAACCAACACCACGCTCAACTCCGGCCGCATCCAGATCAACCTCAAGCCCATCGAAGACCGCAAAATCTCCGCGACAGAGGTCATCCGCCGCATCGTGCCGCGCCTCGCCCCGGTCGAGGGCATTCAGCTCTTCCTGCAGCCGTTGCAGGACCTTACCGTGGAAGACCGCGTCAGCCGGACGGAGTTTCAGTACTCGCTCGAAGACCCCAATCAGGACGAGCTGGCCACCTATACGCGCAAGATGGTCGAAGAGCTGAGCCGTGAGAAGGTCGTGACCGACGTAGCCAGCGACCTGCAGGACCAGGGCCTGGGCGCGAAGCTCGTTGTGGATCGCGATACCGCCGCGCGCCTTGGCATCGCCATGGCAGACATCGACAACACACTCTACGACGCTTTCGGCCAGCGCCAGGTCTCTACCATCTTCACCCAGCTCAACCAATACCATGTGGTTATGGAAGTGGGGCATAACTTCCAGACCGACCCCGGCGACCTGAGCAATCTCTACGTGAAGTCCGCAAACGGGACGCAAGTTCCGCTCAGCATGCTGGCTCACTGGGAGCAATCTCGCGCCCAGCTCGCAATCGGCCACCAGGGGCAATTCCCCTCCACCGTCATCAGCTTCAACCTCGCCCCCGGCAAAGCCCTCGGCGACGCCGTCAACGCCGTAAACCGCATCGAGCAACGCATCCAGATGCCGAAGGCCATCAACGCCAGCTTCCAGGGCACGGCTGCCGCATTTCAAACCTCGCTGGCCAACGAGCCAATTCTGATTCTCGCCGCGTTGGTCACTGTGTACATCGTGCTCGGTGTCCTTTACGAGAGCTACATCCACCCCATCACCATCATCTCTTCGCTGCCATCGGCCGGCGTGGGCGCGCTGCTGGCTCTGCTCATCACCCGCAGCGAGTTCTCCGTCATCGCGCTCATCGGCATTATCCTGCTTATCGGCATCGTGCAGAAAAATGCCATCATGATGATCGACTTCGCGCTGCAGGCCGAGCGCAATGAAGGCAAATCCGCCGAGGAAGCCATCTTCCAAGCCTGCCTGCTCCGCTTCCGCCCCATCATCATGACCACCATGGCCGCGCTGCTCGGCGGCCTGCCACTGGCCCTCGGTGGTGGCGTGGGTGCCGAACTACGCAAGCCGCTCGGCATCACCATCGTGGGCGGGCTGCTGCTGTCGCAGCTTCTGACTCTTTACACGATCCCCGTCGTCTATCTCTACTTCGACAAGCTGGCCCAGCGGATGAAACCAAGGACCGTTCAGCCCAGCAATGAGCAGCAACCCGTTTCAGCAGACTAAGAACACTGGGTGCCCCAGGTCACGGTTTTTAGACCTGGGAATCCTCGAAAGTTAACTGCCGCACAACCCGGTTGGATTGGTCATTCTCGCAAGGAGGTTCCCATGGCGTCGGAAGTTCAGCAGCTTGAAGCATTCGTCAAGGAATCGCTGCAAAACGGCAGCACGAAAAGCGACATAGCAAAAGCACTGGAGAGCGCGGGGTGGCCCGGCGCTCAAATCAACAACGCGTTGGATGCCTTCGCGGATTCGACTTTTCCGGTGCCCGTGCCAAAGCCGCGGCCGTCATTGTCCGCGCGCGATGCCTTTCTTTATCTCGTCATGTTCAGCACTTTGTATTACGGGGCTTGGAACTTAGGCAGCCTGTTCTTCAGTTTTATCGATCGCGCCTTTCCTGACCCCGCAAGCCGGAATTACCCCGGTTTTGTCGATATTCAGCGCTGGGCCACGGCTGCCGTCATCATCGCGTTCCCGGTCTTTTTCCTCGTGGCGCGCTACATTGGCCGCCAAATCGAGCTGAATCCATTTAAGCGTCTTTCCCCCGCCCGCCGCTGGCTCACGTATCTCACGCTCTTTATCGCTTCCGCAACCTTGCTTGGAGACACGACCACGTTGATCTTCAATCTTCTCGGCGGCGATCTGACTGTTCGCTTTCTCCTGAAGGTACTCGTGGTTGCGGCCATCGCTGGATCCGCTTTTTCCTTCTATCTTCTTGACTTGCGCAAGGAGGAGAAAGAATGAAGTGGCATTTTGGCAATGGAAGGCTTTTGGCATGGCTTGCGGCGATTGTGGCGATTGCGGCGGTCGCGACTTCGATCTGGCTCAATCCCCCCTCCGAGATGAGAGCTCGCCGTTTTGATCAATTGCGCGCGCAAGGATTGAATCAGACGCAAAACGCCATTCAAATGTATTACGCCGTCCACGACACTTTGCCGGTGGATCTTAAGGCACTGGAGAGCGAACATAACCTTCACCAGGAAGTGAACTGGCGCGACCCAGAGACACAGCAGCCATTTGAGTACGCAATCATGGGCGAATCATCGTATCGCTTATGTGCAATCTTTTCCCGGAACTCTGACCGGAACGATGAAACTGGCGGATTCATATATGGAAAGCACAGCGCGGGTCGAGATTGCTTCCAGGAGAACGTAGTCCACTATCCAAAACAATGAAATAACTGAACCGCTTTTCGCGGGTGTTTCAGGTTCGGAATATGGGATCTGGGAAACCTCAAACCTCAACCAGCGTTCATCAGGAACCCCAACCCATGCACATCTCCGCACTCTTTATTCGGCGCCCGGTAGCCACTACGCTCCTCTCGCTGGCCCTCCTGATGGCTGGCGCGGTGGCCTATTCCAACCTGCCCGTTGCTTCGCTCCCCAACGTCGACTTTCCCGTCATTGGAGTCAGCGCCGGTCTCCCGGGCGCCAATCCGGAGACCATGGCTTCCTCGGTAGCCACCCCCCTCGAGCGCCAGTTCGGACGCATCGCCGGCGTGAACCAGATGACCTCGTCCAGTTCCCTGGGCTCGTCTTCCGTCGTGTTGCAATTCGATATCGACCGCAACATCGATGCTGCGGCCCGCGACGTGCAGGCCGCCATCAATGCCGCCCGCAACCAGCTTCCTGCCAACCTGCCGCAGAACCCGGGCTATCGCAAGGCCAATCCCGCCGAAGCCCCCATCCTCATCCTCTCGCTGACCTCCGACGTCGTCCCCAAGCCACAAATCTACGACATTGCCGATTCCATCCTGGCCCAGAAGATCTCCCAGATCCAGGGCGTCGGCCAGTGCTTCGTCGGCGGCAGCGCCCAGCCGGCGGTCCGCGTTGAAGTCAACCCCATGCAGCTCGGTTCCAACGGCATCGGCCTTGAGGCCGTCCGGACTGCCCTGGGCGGCGCCAACGCCAATCGCCCCAAAGGCACGTTTCAGGATCCCGGTCACCGCTGGCAGATCGACGACAACGACCAGATTTTCAAGGCCCGCGACTACGCCCCCATCATCGCCGGCTACAACCCGCAGACCGGCGCGCCCGTTCGGCTGTCCGACCTCGGCTCAGTTGTCGACAGTGTCTCCGACATTCACACCACCGGCCTCTCCGGAGCCAATCCCGACACCGGTCCGCCCTCCAGGCTCAAAGACGCCATCCTCATCATCGTCTTCAAGGTTCCCGGCGCCAATGTCATCTCCACCGTCGACGCCGTGATGGCCGAGTTGCCGCGTCTCCAGGCCGCCATCCCGCCCACCATCAAGCTCGACGTGGAAGTCGATCGCACCACCACCATCCGCTCCAGCGTCCACGACGTCGAAGTCTCTCTCTTTATCAGCGTCCTCCTCGTCGTCTTCGTCGTCTTTCTTTTCCTGCGCGAGGTGTGGGCCACCATCATTCCATCTGTCGCCGTCCCGCTGTCGCTTGTTGGCACCTTCGGCGTCATGTACATGGTGGGCTACACCATCGATAACCTCTCGCTGATGGCGCTCACCATTTCTACCGGCTTCGTTGTCGACGACGCCATCGTGGTCATCGAGAATATCACGCGGTATCTCGAAATGGGCATGAGCCCCTTCGACGCGGCCATGAAGGGCTCCCGCGAGATCAGCTTTACCGTGCTCTCTATGAGCACATCGCTGATCGCCGTTTTCATCCCTATCCTGCTCATGGGCGGCCTGGTCGGAAAGCTCTTCCGCGAGTTCGCCGTAACGCTATCGGTGGCCATCGCCGTCTCGCTGCTTGTCTCGCTCAGTACCACGCCCATGCTCTGCGCGCAGTTCCTCAAGTCGCGCGACGCCCACCGTCACGGGCCTATCTACCGCGCCAGTGAACGCGCTTTCCAGTGGCTGCATGCCGAATATGCCGCGGCCCTGCGCTGGGTCCTTCGCCACCAGTTCCTCATGCTCTGCGTGGTCCTCTGCACCGTTACGCTCAACGTCTACCTCTTCAAGATTGTCCCGAAGGGCTTCTTTCCGCAGCAGGACACGGGACGTCTGAACGGCCGCACCATGGCCGCCCAGGATATCAGCTTCCCCGCCATGCGCGACAAGCAGCGCATGCTTTCCCAGATGGTTATGGAAGACCCCGCAGTGCACTCCGTCACGGCCTTTGCCGGCGGCGCGGGGCCTGGCGGCGGCGGTTTCAACATTGGCAGCATGTTCATCGCCCTCAAGCCGCTGAACATGCGCCCAGGGCGCGTCTCCGCGGACGATGTCGTCAACCGCCTCCGCAACCGCCTCACAGGTGTTCCCGGAGCCGTCACATTCCTTCAGGTCCAGCAGGAGTTTCAGATCGGCGGCCGTGGCGCCGCAGCCCAGTACCAGTACACCCTTTCCGACGAGAACCTGGACGAGCTGAACGTCTGGGCGCCGCAACTGCTGCAGCGCATGATGGCCATGCCGGAATTACGCGATGTCTCCAGCGACCAGCAGAACCAGGGCCTGTCCGCCACCCTCGTTATCGACCGCGACACTGCGTCGCGCCTCGGAGTTTCCGCCGCTGCTATCGACAATGTCCTCTACGACGCCTTTGGCCAGCGCGAAGTCTCCACCATGTATACCGGTCTGAACCAGTACTTCGTGGTCATGGAGGTCGACCCCCGCTACCAGCTCGGCCCCGACTCGCTGAATGGCATCTATGTGAAGGCCACCAACGTTCCCGGCGCACCCACCGCGATGCCGGCCACCAGTGCTGTCGCAGCCGCAACCACTGCCGTTCCCGCCATCGCCACCGGCGTCACCGTTCCTGCCGTCACTTCGCCCACCGCCGCGCTGCTTGCTGCCGCCCCGGCTTCCACAGTCTCCGCGTCATCTTCGGGCGGAGCCATGATCCCGCTCTCCACCATCGCTCACTATGAATCCCGCCGTACCTCGCTCCAGGTGAACCACCAGGGCCAGTACCCGGCTGTCACTCTTACCTTCAATCTGGCCCAGAACGCAGCGCTTGGCGATGCCGTGACCGCCCTTGAAAAAGTCCAGGCCCAACTCGGCATGCCCTCCTCAATCCACGCGACGTTTCAAGGTACCGCCCAGGCCTTCCAGGATTCACTCCGTAACGAGCCCTATCTCATCCTCGCCGCGCTCGTCGCCGTCTATATCGTCCTCGGCATTCTCTATGAGAGCCTCATCCATCCGCTCACCATTCTTTCCACGCTGCCCCCAGCCGGCGTGGGCGCCATCCTCGCACTGCTGCTCACCGGGACCGACCTCAGCATCATCGCCCTCATCGGCATCATCCTCTTGATCGGCATTGTGAAGAAGAACGCCATCATGATGATCGATTTTGCGCTGCAGGCCGAGCGCGACCAGGGCCTGCCCCCGGTCGAGGCCATTTATCAGGCTTGCCTGCTGCGTTTCCGCCCCATCATGATGACCACCATGGCGGCGCTGTTCGGTGGACTTCCACTGGCCATCGGCATGGGAGTCGGTTCGGAGCTTCGCAAGCCGCTCGGCATCACCATCGTCGGCGGCCTCATCGTCTCCCAGATGCTCACGCTGTTTACGACGCCAGTGGTCTACCTCTTCTTCGACCGGCTGCAGTGGCGGGTGATGAAGCTGCACCGGCTCGGGTCCGAACTGGAAGAATCAGCGGGCGATTGATGCACTCAACGGCTCTGCTGTCTCGCAAAACACTCTCATCTTGAGCAGCCCGCTTTTCAGCGGAGCCGAAAGCTCGCCCTGAGTCTGCCGGAGGGGACCTGCATTCTTTTGCGCCTGCCAGCCACTCCAGTCCGCGCCACCAATGGCTGGGTTACGCCATGTTTCGGAGTGAAGTCTGGGTGAGCAAAAACCACCGTGCCCCATCCTTTCGCCTTTTTTCTGGCGAAAGGGTGGGAGACCACAGACTCCAACCTCACCCCGCGTCCTTCACCATCCTCACCACCGGCAGCGCCTCGCCATTCCAGAGCGGAACCGCAATCCGCTCTACTTCAACGTATCCCTTCAGCCGGTAGAGCGGCACCCCCGTCAACGTCGAACCCATCTCAAACCGCCGGAACCCCGCCGCCCGCGCTTCCGCTTCAACCCGCGTCAGAATCAGGGTTCCCAGTCCGCGCCTGGCGAAGGCCGGATGCACGAAGATGGCCCGCACCTTGGCCGCATCCGTAGCCGGATCCAGCAAATCCGGCTCCCGTCCCGGCCCGTGATCGGCCCCAAATAGCGTCTTCCGCTTCGACCACCCCCCGCACCCCGCCAACGCTCGGTCGGTCAGGGCTTGAGCCCCTGAGGCATGTTCTTTACCGCCTCCCACAGCCTCCGCCACAAAATAGGTCCGGTCGGCAATCAACTGCGTATCGAGGCCGAGCACCGTGCCCAGCGCGCCCTCCATCTGCGCCGGCGTGTAGTCGCCGGCCTGCAGCCCGCGCACCGACGCCTCAATCAGCGCGTGCAGCGCGGGAATATCCTGCTCCGTCGCCAGACGAAGTGCAAAGCCGCCACCAGTTTCCATCCGGATTTCAGTCTACGCGGCTCCGCACAATCTGCGCCGCGCGCCCATACGACCCCAGGTTGTACGCGTTGGGGTACCCCATGGCCCTCAGCTTCTTCATTGCCGCGTTGCTCCGCCCCCCGCCCTGGCAATGGAGCAGCAAAACCTGGTTTTTGTCCTTCACCTTGCGTGCAATCACAGTTTCAATCTCGCTGAGCGGAATATTCACCGCCTGGGGCAGGTGTTGAGCGGTAAACTCGCCGGCGCTGCGCACGTCGATCAACATCGCCCCACTGTGCAGATACTCCGCCGCGGTTTTCGAAGGGATTCGGGCGCTCCGCTTCACGGCGAGAACAACTGCCAGCGTGGCGATTACGATCAAAAGAGGCATCCATGTCATAGTCTTCCGTCTGCCCCTTGCCTTTCCCGGTCGGGTCCGCACAGCAATAAGAAGCCTGAAAAGCAACCGGCCCGCGCCGCCCGACCGCACTCCAGCCGACCGCACATTCTACGCGCTGAAAGAGTTGTTTGTGTGGTTTATTTTGCAGACGGCGCCCGGGGATTCTTCTTCGCTTGCGTACGCGGCACGTTTGCCTCTTCCGCACCACGTCGGAGCAGAGCCCCATCCGTCGACGGTCCAAAACTGATCCCTATTCCCTGATCCCAGTTCCCTGCACCTTCGCCACTTCCACCAGCGTCGAGTAAAACGTCGCCCCCGCCCCCAGGTCGGTCAACCGCTCACTGGTCAGGGCGTTTACATTGGCGCCGTCCGCGCCCAGCTTGGCCCAATCCAGTTTGCCGGCCACAACTCCTGCCGGCAGGCTCGCATTCATCATCGCCGTCAAGTTAAGGGCGCCCCGGTCGTTCCAGATCCGTACCGCGTCTCCCTCAGCGATACCGCGCGCATCCGCGTCCGTCGGATGCATCTCCAGCCGCTGGCTGGTCCGCGCCTCCATCCTGCGGTGCCCATCCAGGTTGGCGAAAGTCGAGTTCATGTAGTTGTCCGCCTTCCGGCTCAAAAACTCCAGCGGAAAGCGCTCCGCGCCCTTACCAAATCGGGACTCAACCGGAGGGACAAAATGCGGAATGCCATCCAGTCCTTGCGCAGCCAGGGTCTCGGAATAGAACTCGATCTTTCCCGACGGCGTCGGCAAGGTTCCTGAAACATACGGTTGAAACGGTCGTCCCTCCGGATCGGCGTGAAAAGCGAGCGGAATGTGTCCCCGCTCCTTCAGGTCCTCGAGCGTGATTTGCTCCATCGCCGGTCGAGTTGAATGCCCATCCGCTCCTATGGCCAGAGCCTGCCGGATCAGATCCATCTCCGAATCCCGGAAGCACTCCTCCTCGAAGCCCATCCTCCGCGCCAGTTCTCCGAACAGCCAGACATTCGGGCGCGCCTCGCCCGGGGGCTCGATTGCCTTTTGCGAGAGCTGCACGAAGTAGTGTCCATATGCTCCCTGCACATCCGTATGCTCCAGAAACGTCGTTGCAGGCAAGATGTAGTCCGCATAATCCGTTGTATCTGTGAAGAACAGATCGTGCACCACGGTGAAAAGGTCCGCCCGCGCCATTCCCCGCGTCACCGCGTTGTGATTCGGCGCCACCGCTCCCGGATTCGAGTTGTAAACAAACAGCGCCTTCACCGGCGGCCCATCTGGGTGGGGCGCGTTTCCGTAGGCCGCCTCAGCGCCAACTGATCCCTGCTCGCTGTTCCCTGTTCCCTGCATTTCCAGCGCTTCGCCCAGCGCACACATGTTCACCACACGCGCCAGCCGTCCCAGCGGCGAAGCCAGTGCCAGATCCGGCCGTCGCACCGCGTTCTCGTCCCACTTGAAGGCTCCTGAAGTCGAAAGCTGCCCACCCCCGCCGCGGTACTTCCAGGCTCCGGTGAGCGCGGGCAGCATGGCTATGGCCCTGACTGCCGTTCCTCCATTTTCCGTGCGCTGCACGCCGTAATTGAGCCGGATGGCCGCCGGCCGCGTGGTCGCGTACTCGCGCGCCAGCCGCTCAATCTCCGCCGCTGTCATTCCCGTCCATGCCGCCACGCGCTGCGGCGTGTACTCCCGTGCCCGCTCGGCCAAACGCTCAAATCCATGCGTCATTTCGTCGATGTACACGCGGTCCTCGAGACCGTCGTTCAGGATCACGTGCATGAGCCCCAGCGCCAGCGCACCGTCCGTCCCCGGCCGGATGGCGATGTGCCAATCCGCCAGCGCCGCCGTCCTAGTTCGATACGGATCGATCACGATCAGCCGCGCTCCGTTGCGCCGCGCCTGGTCCACCATGGGCCACAGGTGGATGTTGTTTCCGTGGATGTTGGCGCCCCACGCAACGATCAGCTTGGCCAGCCGGAAATCTTCGGTCGGCGTACTCAGTTTCTTTCCGTAGACCAGGTTCCACGCCACCCCGCCGGCCTCCGAGCAGATGGTCCGGTCCAGTTGGCTCGCGCCCAGGCGATGGAAAAACCGCCGGTCCATCGACCCATAGCCCAGCACGCCAATCGTTCCCGCATAGCTATAGGGGAGGATCGACTCCGGGCCAAACTCCTCCGCCACACTTTTGAGCCGCACCGCAATCGCGTCGAGCGCTTCGTCCCAGCTGACCCGCTCGAATGCCTCATGCTCGCGGCCTTTTTCAAGCGGTCCTTTGGCGACTCCGGCCTTCCGTCTTAGGGGATAGAGAATTCTTG
The DNA here is from genome assembly GCA_964445025.1 of uncultured Occallatibacter sp. GTDB lineage: Bacteria > Acidobacteriota > Terriglobia > Terriglobales > Acidobacteriaceae > Telmatobacter. The sequence continues at coordinate 27,034 of CAYUJM010000007.1, forward strand.
TCGGGGAATACACCCGGTCGAGGTATTTCGCCACCTTCCCGCACAGAAATCCCTGCGTTACCGGATGCGATGGGTCGCCCGCCAACTTGACCGCCCGGCCCTCTTCATTCACGGTAACCAGCACGCCGCAGGAATCCGGGCAGTCGTGCGAGCAGACCGTGTGGACAATGCGAAACGGAGGGGTAGCTGCGGCTGTCATGAAGTCATTGTAATTGTGTCCCAATCCGGGCCCAATATGGGCTGAGGCGCGGTTTCGAACCCTGCGGAGGTCAATTTCCATGTTGCGCCGCACCGCCATCTGCGGCAAACTCACTGGTATGGGGATCAACCTAAGGGCCGCGTTTCAGAATCTAGGGCGTTCGTTGGGGAAGTCAAACGAAGCAAACAGCAGAGAGGACGTCAACACTGGCTCCAAATCCATGGTTCTGCTCCTGCGCCAGCCCAGCTTTCTGACCCTGGAGCGGCTAAGAGAGGCTGGGAGTCAGGTCTTCGGGGCTCCATTTTCGGACGATCAGCGGGATACGCACTGCGTAGTCCAGAGGGCGATGATTACCAGCATGGTCGCCGAGCCCCACAAGATCAGCTTCCTTCATTACTCCAGGCCTTACGGCGACAGCCCGGAACACTCGAGAGAATTTGGGCGGGCGATGGCCACGGAGAGTCAGCGGCAGGCGTGGGCAGAACACAACGCGTGGACAGCGGTGGTTTACGTCGCGGGCATCGTGGAATTTGACCTGGCGCATGCGCTCCTTGCCCGGCTCTGCGCCCAGGTGGTCGACGACAACTGCGCGGGTGTTTATATGCCGGGAGGCCGGGTCTTTATTCCTAACGATGGTTCTCTCCTGCCGGCATTGGAGCAGTTAGGCTCCGCGGGACCTGCTATATGGCGCTGGAATTGAACATCGAAATTGACTCTTCAGACGGACACCGGAGGAACCCCATGAAGCGCTTCCCGCTCGCTGCCCTTGCACTGCTTCTGCTCACCGCCGCACCGCGGGTATATGCGCAGGCTGCGACTGCCGCATCGCAGATGGCCGACGAAACCGCCATCCGCGCCGCTATCGTGGCACAGGCCGAAGCATGGAACCACGCCGACATCCAGACTTTCATGCAGACCTACGAGAACTCCCCTGACACCACCTTCATCGGCGCCCATCTCCGCAAAGGCTACGATCCCATCCTCGAGCGCTACAGGCAGGCCTACACAAATGCGGAGCAGATGGGCAAGCTCACCTTTGCCGAACTCGATGTCCGCTTCCTGCCCTCTTCCTGTGGTTCCGTTGAATACGCGCTGGTCACCGGCAAATTTCATCTTGAGCGCGCTGCTCACGGCGAGGCCGCAAAGGACGACGGCATCTTCTCCCTGGTCTGGCGTAAAGGCCCGCAGGGCTGGAAGATCATTCTCGACCACACCAGCTGAGGATCGCCCGCAAGCGCCGGACGCAAGCTGAAGGAACATCCGCGCGAACACCTGCGTATTGTGGATCAATTGCAGAGGACAGGGGTCGCCATGGCTGCGGTCCAGCTAGATGGCTCCCGGCACTGGTGGCACAAGATTCCGTCCTCCAGGAGGCGCGATGAACCTGCGCTCTCTTACTCGCCGTATACTTGCGGTCGTTTGGGCTGGATTCCTGGGCTTCTTCATACTCGCCCTCGGCGCAGGCATCTGGTCCGCGCTGGTCGCCGTCAATCTCAGCGTCAGCCCGGCGCTTCCCTGGGCAGTTCCCGTCATGTCTGTGGTTCTGGTCCTGATGTGGGCCTACTTGGCGGGACTCGGCTGGCCGCGCGGCACATCGCAGGCACGCCGGCTTTGTCTTCGCGCCAACTTCGTTCCCGCCCCCGTATTCCGTTGGTCGGTGCTGGCCGGCACGCTGGCGGTTATCGCCTTCGCCGGCTTCTGGATCGTGATGGTTCAACTCGTCAGGATGCCCGGCAACGCGCTTCCCGATTTCTCGCGTTACCCTCTGCTTACTGTCATCGCGATGATCGTCATGGGCTCCGTTGCCGCGCCGCTTACTGAGGAGCCAGCCTTCCGCGGCTACTGCCAGGTGATCCTCGAGCGCCGGTTCAGCGGTCCCGCCGCTGTCATACTTTCATCAGCGCTGTTTGCGCTTGCGCACGGCCCCACGCAGGGTTTCCTGTGGCCCAAGCTCCTCTTCTACTTTCTCGTCGGCGTCGTCTTCGGGACCACGGCCTATTTGACCAACTCTACTCTGCCTGCCATTCCGGCCCATATCCTGGGGCTGCTGATCTTCTTCACTTGGATCTGGCCGCACGATGCCGCTCGGCGCCTGATCTGGGAGACCGGGGCAGATATTTGGTTCTGGGCTCATGTTGCCCAGGCGATCGTTTTTGCGGCGCTCGCTGTGTGGGCCTTCCAGCGCCTCGCGCGAATATCCCCACGACCCGCGAAGGCGAAGGCTGTTCGAACCTGACTACGCCTGTGCAAATACGACGAACCCGTTGGCTGGAATGGTGATGGAAGCCGAAGAGGGAAAGCCATGCAGCGGCGGTCCGCCCGCAAAGACTCCGCCTCGGTTGCCGGCCACCATCGGGTTCGGAAAGTTATCGTAGACATCGCTGTTGAAGACTTCCGCCCATTGGCCGCCGTAAGGAAACCCCATCGCGTAGTTGTACCAGGTGTCCTCGGCGAGGGTTGCAACTACGATCACATCCTGCCCGCTGCCCTCAAGCCAGCGCTGGAACGCAATCACTCGATTCGCATCGTGCACGTGAAATGCGTTCACATTACTGCCGCGCAGCGCCGCATAATTCCAACGCAACTGGATGAGGTCCTTGGTGAAGTGGAGGTGATTCACCATGGCGGGATCGGCCCCGTTTTCGAGACCGCCCCACCAGATCAGATTGGCCGGGTTCGGCGGCGTATCCCATTGCTTGTCTTCCAGGAACTCCTGGCCCATGAAGAGTTGCGGGATACCCGGTGACGTGAGCAGGATTCCGGTTGCAAAGCGCGGGCGGCTGCGTGCGTACCACGACCGATGGTTCGATGAATCGGAAAGCGTGGGAATGCGTGGATCGCGTCCTGCGTAAACCACGTCATGATTCTCGACGCAGGTCACCGCCTGCCAGCCGTTGCTGAAGCCGGGAGGATAAAGTGCTGCGGCCAGGCTATCCATGCTGACCGCGGCCTGCTGGCCTTGCGCCGCCGATTGCAATACCCCACGCACAGCCCCGCGCAGAGCGTCATGCTGCACTACATCGAACCCGGCGCCGCAGTCGGCAACGGGCGTAACGATCGAAGTCCAGGGTTTGGGGTAATCGCCGAACTCGAAGGGCCAATACTCCGCATTCTGCAGCAGCCGTGGTTTGATGTAGCGAAGCGTGTCAGTCAGATTGCAACAGAAGGACCAGCCTGAATCCTTGTTGGTGGAAAGCAGGATGCTGATCTCGTCGTAGCGGAAACCGTCGGCATGGAATTCATTCAAGTAGTAGGACGCGTTGTTGATCAGGAACTGGCTCACATCGTTGTTCCACATCGCAAACGCAAGTCCGCCGGTGCCGCGGTCCTGGTCAGTGAAATAGAGACTGTCGTTATTGTTCCCCACATCCGGCACGCGATCGAAGTAGTAGATACACTGGTCGTCGAGCGCATTGTTCACGGTGAATCCGCCGGCGTGGTTATAGACCACGTCGAAGGCTACTGCAATTCCGTAAACGTGACAGAGGTCGACCATGGCCTGCAGTTGCGCATGTCCGGACGCAATATCCTGTATCGCAATTGCGGGCTGTCCCTTGGCCTGCAGAAGTCCGTTGATCGTTGCCAGGTAGCCGGCGAGCGAATTGGCGTCGGTCACGTAGGGAAAATCGGGCGAGAAGTAGTCGGCGCCGCTGTAGCCCATATTCGGGTTCGCTTCCATCTCGTCTACAGGCAGCGGTTGCAGCACATTAATCCCCAGGCTGACCAGATACGGTATCTTGCCAATCACATCCAGGAAGGTGGAAGGCATGCCCGGCGTGCTGATCGCATAGGTCCCGATGTGAATCTGGTAGATGATCATGTTGCTGAAGTCAGGCGTGACGAAAGCCGCATCGTGCCACGGATAGGCGTTGCCGCTGCGCAGGATGCTGCTGCAGCCAGGGAACGGCGCATCGGTGGCAAGCTCGCGCGCATACGGGTCGCGCTTATAGCCGGCTGAGCCTGGCCCCGTCACCCAGAACCGATATAGGTCGCCCTCCTGCGCGCCCTGCTGGAATCCGGTCCAATATCCATTGCCTGCATTAACGAGCAGGCGGTCCGGCGTTTGGCCGCTATAAGTCTGGCCGCCCAGGACGCCGTTCAGATAGACGGCCGAAGCGCGCGGAGCCCAGACGCGAAATGTGGCGCCGCCGGGAACCAGCGTACCGCCCATTGGCGTTTGCGCGGAGATGTTCTGTTGTGTGATGGGGACGATTGGCAGCGTGTTCATGCAATCCTCCTGAGACGGGGTGGGGGAAATTCCGTTGCACCTGAGGATGGGACCGAAACGAAGTTCAACTTGCGTGCTCGTTTCGCAATGCAATTGGAGAAAAAGTGGGGCGGCAGCTTGGGAAATGGCCGTCTCAGATGGAATCAGTTCAGCACAAACTTTCTTCAGGGTCAAATGAAACGGCGGCTTGCAGACGGAATTTCACATTTGCTCCAAGTCGCCGCGGAAATGCACATTGGTGCCTCTCCCGATGAAAACCTCTCAGTATTCGCTCCTGACAAACACGAACACGGGCGCATTCGGGTCCCGCTCGCTTTCATTCACCAGCTCGGCCTTGTCTGCGCCGTCGAGCCTCAGTTTGAAGCTCACCGGCCCATCATGCAGCGAGCCCGGCGGATGCGCACGGCGATGGCTCACTTCGAATGCCAGTGTTTGGCCGTCGAACTTTGGGTTAAACAACGGCTCCGGAACTCCCGGCGTAGCGGTCACCGTCTGCCCGGGGTCGCGCCGGTGCAGGTAAAACAGCACCGCGCCCCTCAAGCTTCCGCCTTCGTCCGTAACGGTAAGCGTGACCGCGGGCAATCCATCCATCTGGCAACGCCAGATGCCCAGGATCGGCGACTTATCCGCGACCGTACCGGAGACGCTCGCTTGCGAAAAACCAGCTGTCGATAACATCGCCAGCGCCACCAACGCAAGAACAACTCGGTTTCTCATGCTCTCCCCCTCGCCGGCCACTCAGGCCTGCTGTTTGCCGATCGCCGTCGTCGCCAGCGTTCCGCCCAGGCCCATCGTCTCCACCGCCGACGACGGCACAATCACCATCGAGCCGCGTTCCTTGATGGCCTCATACAGCATGTTCATGGCGCGCAGATGCAGCGCGCCCGGGTTGTCGTTGTAGACCTTCGAGGCGGTCGCGAATTGCTCGGAGACCTGCACCTCCGCCTGGCCGAGAATGACACGCGCCTGCCGCTCGCGCTCGGCCTGCGCCTGCTGCGACATGGCGTCCTCAAGGCTCTGCGGAATCCTCACGTCGCGAATCTCCACCGATTGCACCGTGATTCCCCAGGGATTGGTCTTCTCATCCAGAATCTGCTGCAGCTGCCGCCCCATCACCTCGCGCTCGGTAATCATCTGCGCCAGCTCATGCCGCCCGATCGACTCCCGCAGCGCCGTCTGCGCGCTCATGTTCACCGCTTCGGCAAAATCCTCCACTTCCAGGATTGCTTTCTCCGCATTCCACACCATCCAGAACACGATGGCGTCCACGTTTACCGGAACCGTGTCGCGCGTCAGGGTCGACTCCGCCGTCACACTGTGCACGCGCACGCGCTGGTCGATGTAATAGCTGATCGTCTCGATGACAGGAATCACGTGAAACCAGCCAGGCCCGCGCAAGCCGACATAGCGGCCCAGGCGCAACAGGGCCACCTTTTCCCATTGCTGAACCACCTTGATGGCGAACAACAGGTAGAAGCCAATGAAGAATCCCACAACCCGCGGCCAGGGGTTTTTGAGCAACGCCTCCACCGCAAATCCTGCCGCGAAGCACACGACAAACGCCGTTACTGCAACTCTGTTAAACCGAGTAAAGTCCAGTTTCGCTCTCATCGCTCATCTCCTTCGCGCCGGCTCTCCAGAGAGCCCGCGCAACGCCTCGATCAGTTCATCCACTGTGAATCCCGCCGCCCCGGCACGCGCCACGCAATCGCCCACAATCTGCGTGAGCTGCCGTTCGCGCTCCGCATCGGCTCGCTTCATCTTCTGTGCGCTGATAAACGTGCCCGTGCCCTGGTGTGTCTCCAGCAATCCGCCCAGCTCCAATTCCCGATAAGCGCGCACCACTGTATTGGGATTAATGGCCAGGTCCACTGCCAGTTGGCGCACGGTGGGCAGTTGATCCCCGGCCGTCAACGCTCCCGAGGCAATCCCGCCACGCACCTGGTCCATGATCTGGCGGTACACCGGCATGCCGCTGTGCAGGTCCAGCAGGAAGTGGAATCCGATTGATTTGGGTTGTAAACTCATCGCGCGATCAATGTACTATAAGACTAGTACATTATGTCAAGAGAAAATCTCGCCGTCCGTCAGCATGGCCGGAAACTTCCTCGTTGACCCGTGTGCTCCGGGCCTCCATACTTGTCCAATCCCTGCTAAGAGGAGCCCAACATGCACCACCCCGTCGTCCACTTCGAAATCGGCTGCAAGGACAAGGAAAAGACCAGCGACTTCTATCGCCGCGCCTTCGGCTGGGTCATCGACCCCGGCCCGATGGGCCTCATTGAAACCGGGTCCGCGGCCGGAATCCCCGGTCACATTGCTTCCCTGGGCCACGAGCCGCACCAGTTCACGCACTTCTATATCGAAACCGACGATGTGGCTGGATCGCTCGCGAAGGTTGAGGCCGAGGGTGGAAAAGTGGTTGTGCCACCGGTCCAGATCCCCGCGGGGACATTCGCGTGGTTTGCTGACGTCGAGGGCAACACCGTCGGCCTGTGGAAGCCGAACGCCGGCGCCTGAGGCGCGGATCCTCTCTGAAGACTCCCCGGCATAGCCCCTATAATGCGATTACGCGAAGGCACCGGACCGAGACGCCACCGCGTGTGCTGAGGTCGTTTTGAGCTGCCTTTTTTGCAAGATCGTCGAAGGTGCCATTCCTTCCACGCCCGTCTATCAGGATGAGTTGTGTTACGCATTCTCCGACCTCCATCCCCAGGCGCCGGTGCATTTGCTCATCGTACCGCGAGAGCATATCGCCTCCATGGGCGAAGCGGATCAAAGCAAGCGTGCCCTTCTCGGCCACCTGCATTGGACGGCCGCGGAGATCGCCCGCAACAAGGGGCTAGGAAATGGCTATCGCATCGTGGTCAACACCGGCGGCGACGGCGGCCAGACCGTGGACCATCTCCATCTTCATCTGCTCGGCGGACGCCAAATGACCTGGCCGCCGGGATAGGAGAGACAGGGAATAGGGAGTTGGGAATAGAAAAAGGGCGCCCCTATCGGGAAGCGCCCTTTTGACTTTCCGGCCTGCTTTTTGTGATCCGTTCTTCCAAATCCACATCGCAAGCGCAATGCGAAAGACTGACCACTGATAACCGAAAGCTGTCTTTACACCGGCTGCGGGAAGTTGTCTTCTTCCTCTTCCAACCCATAGCGCCGCAGCAGGTTGGGCAGGCTCTGCGAGAAAGCAGACCGCGGCATCACGGTGTCGCATCCGGCCTCGATTGCCTTCATCTTCAGGTCTCCCTGCAGATGATTCAGGAACCCGATGATCGATGTGGCCTTCTTCAGCTTGGCCTTGAACTTGGGAATCAGCGTAAGCGGCTTGGCATTCAGGTTGTTCAGGTCAAACACCACCAGCGTAGGCCGGTCAGCCTCCGCTACATCCGTGAGCCGGGCCACGGATTCCTTTTCGTTCTTCACGAACTCCACTTTCACGCCCAGCTTCTTTGCCGTCTCGCTGATCTTCGCCTGGAAGAACAGATCGTCGATGAAGCAGAAGATCCGCGTCGGTGCGTCTTCCCGCACCGCAACAGCCGCGGTTTGGGTGAACACATCCTGGTAGTAGCCGCCGTTGTGGCCATTGCTCGTGATCTGGATCGTCGACGGTGGTCCGTCCGCCACGTTCCCGTTCACGGCACGGTAGCTGTGATCCATTGGACCCACAAACTCCCGCGGACCTTTCTGCTTGCCCTTGCGCTTGGCCTGCGAGCCGCCATGCGAATTCCCGGGAGAATGGCTCTGGCCATGCGACGAGGCGTTGTTGCCGGGCTGCACCGCGGATGCTGAGCCCTTCTGGAAGAACTTCTTCTTCTTCCGTCCCTGGCTCTGATGCATTGGCTTGGTCTGGGATGGGGCGGATTGCGCCGTGGGTTGCGCCTGAGGCGGTGCCTGCACCTGCGGTTGTCCCGCCTGGCCTTGCGGCGCGTTCTGTTGGTTGCTTCTGTTCTTGCGGCGGCGCCGGCGGCGCCGATGCCCTTGCGACTCCGCCTGGCCATTGGCCGGCGGTGGCCCCAGTTCAGTCTGGGGCTGCGTCGATTCTGTCGTCATGCGTGTACTTCCTGGCAATGTGCTGTCTGCTGCATTGTTTTCTTGCGATCAGCCGCTCTCATTCCGCCTGCTGAACTACTCTTGCCCGTGCCGAGGAGTCCGACCGCGCACGGAGAAATCACTGACCTGCGATCTGTTCATTCGAGGGCATTCGGCAATCTACTTTAAAGCTCAGCCTCGTTGTCTGCCACGATCTCCGGAAGAAATGGCTCCATGCTTCTTTGCCGACCTCTGCGCAGGAGCCCCACAGGGGTTCCCTCCGGTTCTCTGAATCGATTCGGTGCGGCAGGTGCTTTCCTCTGGTAATGCCCTTCCTATGGAAGTTTCCACCGCGTGTGCCTGATAAAGGAAGAATCGATGCGGCGAAGCTTCGTTGCTCGGCGGCGAGCGCGCTCTGCCCCATGGGGGTGGCTCGCGTCAGCCGCTTGATAGGCAAGTCTGATACTACAGCCTGAGGTTCCGGCTGGCAAGTACACTTTGGGGCTACCCAACCAGGGATCGTTCGGCTCTTGCGGTCGGGACGGGCACCAAAACACGAAACGCCACTCCCACGGGAGTGGCGTTTCGCTGTCCTGCGCTGGTCACTGGCCTCCCAAGCATATGGAGCGGTGGTTGTCTCCACCGCACCTTTTGCAGGCTTCCCGGCCGGTTTCCCCTATTGTGGGGCCGCTTCGTCGGCGGTGGCTCTTGCCGGGGCCTGCTGTTCATTGGGCTGGCCGGGATTCTCTCCAGCAGCCGGTACATCACTGGCACTCTCTATATAGCAATCCACGAGCCAATCATAGTTTCTTTTCTTTTCAATTATTTACAGACACAATACTTTCGTAATGGTCTGCATTCTGGAATCCAAAGTGGATGAATAATTCTAAAAATAATAGGCGGCGCTTAAAGCTGGCATTTTGGACAGTAGTGGGTGCCCCTGCCTCCAACCAGAATCCGCTTGATCGGCGATCCGCAGAGCCGGCACGGCTGACCTGTCCGCAGGTATACGCAGTGCTCCAATTGAAAGAACCCGCGCACCCCATCCGCATCCACATAATCCGACACCGACGATCCACCCAGCCGAATCGCATGCTCCAGCACAGCGCGTAATTCCGTGCGCAGCCGCTCCAACTCGGTCCTGTTCAGCTGGCCGGCGCGCCGCCGGGGGCGGATACCGGCCCGAAACAGGCTTTCGTCTGCGTAGATGTTGCCCACCCCTGTCAGAAGCGTCTGGTTCAGAAGCGCTGCCTTGATGGGCAGCTTCCGCCCGCGAAACACCTCCGCGAACTCCTCCGCTCCAACGGTGAGCGGCTCCTTGCCAGCCCCCCGAAACGAGGAGGACCGTCCCAGGTCGCGAAACTCCAGGCGGCCAAAGCGCCGCGGGTCCACAAACCGGATCTCGCGCCCGCTTTCCAGCCTTAACCGCGCATGGGTATGTGGTGCCAACGGACCGTCGGGCGTCGTCACCAGGAGTCGCCCGGTCATGCCCAGATGCACAATCCACTGGGCGTCCGGTCGGACATCGCCTTCAACAAAGGGTCTGCTGCCTGCAATACCCAGTTCCAGCACGATGTGTTTTCCGGTTCGGTGCGCCGCGAGAATCGCGCGGCCTTCCAGCCCTTTGGCCTGCCGGGCGGGCGGCGTCTTGAACGGCTCCCGGTGCCCGCCAAACCACGCTTCGACGATGCGGTCTCCGCGCACTCGCGCGTCCACCCCGCGTGCAATCGTCTCTACCTCAGGCAGCTCTGGCATCGGTCCATTGTAGAAGACCACGGCTGGCGGGTTGAAAGGTCCGGAAGCGGGATCAACAGGGAAAAACGGGGAGCTGCGTCTGCTATGCAGGCGTCAGTGAGTTCGAGCGTTCGTTCGACCTTGCCGGCGGGGCCGCATAGGTGAAAATCGGCTCTAGCCGAAGTTTTCCGTCAAGTGTTTTTCTTCTTCGGTCACGGCCGCCTGCCTGGCGCCCCACTTCTCCAGGTAGACCAGTCCCAAACCCAGACCCGCTACAAACACGCCCACCGACGAATACTCGATCATGTCGAGCCTTCGATCTTCAGCGATCGTCTGGTACACCACAATTCCATGAATATTGCGCGGCACCGTGCGCAGTTCCTGCGGAGACGGCCACCTCGGCATCGTGTCCAGATAATGCACTGAAATCATGGCCGAGACGATCAGTCCCGCCAATCCCGGCAGAATCAATGCCAGCGCGATCATTCTCAGCCTCGCAAACTGCGCGGATTTCATGCACTGTCCTCGTGTTTTGTGGGCCCGGCTGTGGCCCGGCTCCCATCAGGCGTCCCTCGCGGTCGCCAGAACCGTGACGCGTCGGCCACACGAAGTTTATAGCAGAATCAGGATAGTGAAACGCAATGGGTTCTACGCCGCCGTCAGCCCGTAAGTAACTCAAAAAAATACATAAGTAACGCCGTTTTTCGAGTCCGTGTACAGTCACTTTCAAGGTCTTTCCAGCTTCGTCTCTCCCAGCCGGAGCTGTGGCTCGTCCCTCGTTGCGTCGGCTATTTGTGTTCGCTGCGTTCTCCGGGTTCGCGCATCTTGCTCGCTTCAAAGCTCACAATCTTCCACACCCCCTGCGCATCCCGGACATACACGCGGGTGTACCGGAAGTTGCCTGCCACAGCTCCTGCGGCGGTGGTGCCCTGCACTTCGGCGACCGACGTGACCAGCGCCGTGGTTCCATAAAAGCGCACCTTGCGGTCTGAAATCTCCAGGGACGCAAACTTCGTCCGGCCATCGCGAAGATTGGCCAGGGTCTGCTCCTTGGTTTGCAGGGTGCCGGAAGAGGTTATCGCCAAATAGTCGTCCGCCAGCAAGTGATCCATCACCATCGTATTCGACTTGAGAATGGCATCGCGCCACTGATCTTCGAGCTGGTCTATTTCGCGCCGGCTCTCGTGCTTCTGCGGTTTTGGCGGCCCGGCCTGAAGGGCGGCCGTCGTGGAAGTCACTCCCAGAAGAAACAAAACGGCCAGCAAGGGCGCACGTGCGATCCCGCGGCATGCTCGCATTGAGGTGTTGGTCGTGGCGCCCGGCATTGGTGTATCGGATACTAGTCTCGAACGAGCGCGCCGGTCAATCGTGTTCCTTTAGCTCCGGCGTCGAACTCGGCTCACCCCGCTGGACAGACCTGAAGCGGCGCGATCCGATGAAACTCGCAACCTCTTGGACTGCCCTGCCACCTCAAACGAGAGCAACCAGGTTTTCCACCCGGCGCTCCCGCATTCTCTGGTAGAGCCCGCCCACGGCGTACTTCTTGAAGTGTGGCGTCTCCCGGTGCGCTGCCAATGCCTTCTGGTCCACATATTGCTCGTAAATCAGCACCGTGTCGGGTTCATCTTCCAGCTGATGGGGAAAATAGCTCACGCAGCCAGGCTCCTGCCTTGAGGCATTGGCGAGCGCCCGCAGGATCTCCGCCACTTCGGCGCGATCTTCCTGATTGAAGGTAAGACGGACGATGAAACTTACCATGATTTTGGATTCTCTTTCGCCAGAGCAGAATTTTCCTCAAGCCGCCAGGCCGTCTGCTTCAGTCTATCCGTGAATACTGTCCAGGGCCGCGGCAAATTCCGGCAACACCATCGTCTGATCCCGGTCCGGCCCGGTAGAAACCATGCCGATGCGTGCCCCGCTCTCTTTCTCCTGAAACCTCAGATACTCCTGGGCGGCTCTGGGCAGCCGCTCGAACTCCGTAACCCCCTCGGTGGGCTCTTGCCAGCCCTTCAGCGTGGTGTACACCGGCTTAATCCGTTCCAACCCGGCCACATCTGCGGGGATTTCGTCCGTTATCTTGCCGTCGAGCTCGTAGCCCACACACACCGGAATTTCCGCCAGCGTATCCAGCACGTCCAGCTTGGTCACCACCAGCCACTCCGCGCCATTCACCTGGTTGGAATACCGCAGTAATGGGATGTCGAGCCACCCGCAGCGTCGCGGCCGCCCGGTTACGGCGCCATATTCGTTCCCGCGCGCGCGCAGCTCTTCGCCCGCCGCGTCATGGATCTCGGTCGGGAACGGCCCGCCACCCACCCGCGTGACGTACGCCTTCGTCACCGAAATCACGGTCCCAATCGCCGTCGGTCCCACGCCGGTTCCCGTTGACGCTCCGCCGGCTGTGGCCGATGACGAGGTCACAAACGGGTAGGTCCCGTGGTCGATGTCCAGCATCGTTCCCTGTGCGCCCTCGAACATCACGCTGCCACCCTCGGCCAAGATCTTGTTCAAGAGACGCCCCGTATCCGCCACAAACGGCCGCACCAGTTCCGCAGCCGCCGCGTATTCATCGAACATCTTTTCCGGGTCCAGCGGCGCAGTCCCGGTTCCAAACAGCGCTCGCACAATAGCGTTCTTCTCTGCGCAAGCCGCTTCAATATGCGTCTTCAGCAACTCCGGCCTGAGCAGGTCCACCACGCGCAGCCCGCTGCGAGCCATCTTGTCTTCATATGCGGGACCAATCCCGCGGCTGGTGGTTCCGATCTTCTTGCGGCCCGGCGCGCTTTCGGCGGCCAGCTCGATCATGCGGTGGTAGGGCAAAATGACCTGCGCCCGGTTCGACACAAAGAGCTGCTCATCGACGGGCACGCCCAGTCCGCGCAGTTTTTCCACTTCCTTAAGGAACGCGATCGGATCCAGCACCACTCCATTGCCAATGACGCCTTTGCACCCCGGCCGCAGCACTCCGCAGGGAATCAGCTGCAGCACAAACCGCTGCCCGCCAATAATGACCGTATGCCCGGCGTTATGCCCGCCCGCGTAGCGCGCCACTGCGGCGAACCGCTCGCTCAACACGTCCACAATCTTCCCTTTGCCTTCGTCGCCCCACTGGGCGCCAAGCACTACCGCCGTCTTCGCTCGCATCTTCCGTCCATTCCTCACACGTATACCCCGCGCAAGCCGTCCGTCGGGAACTGCCAGCGCAGGGACGCAGGTTCAGGCACTTCCGCCCAGGCAAATGCCACCTCCGATTCTAAACCCTCCCTGCTTTTGCAATCTGGTTGAGTACAACAAGCAGGACGTTTGGGATTTTGAACACCCCGGCCGACGAGCCCAATCGCGCGGCTGGCTCAGATCCGGGCCGCAAAAAGTCTCTCCATCCGACAATTCCCCGCAACTAACCTTCTAGCCCGGTGTCTACGTTGGTTACCGTCCTCTGCGCGGAGGCTGCCTCATGCGGCCGGCGCACAACAGAACGGCTGTTCTGCCTCGGGGCGAGCCCAAGTGGCTCTGAGAGGGAATATGAAACCCCTATCCTGCCTGTGCCCAGCGCAAATTGCGTTGCCTTCCTCTTGTTTGGTTGACTCTCAAGTGCCCAGCCAACCCTCGCCCCAGCCGCTTCGCCGCCTTGCAACACTGGCGTTGCTTCTGCTTCTTGTGCCGTTTGCCCAGCGGGCCGCCATCGCTCAGCAAACGTGGGTGCAGGGTTCGCCTTACGTCCAGGCCAATCCCAATTACGTTCAGTACCAGCAACCCCCGGCGCAGGCCTATCCGCGGCCGTACGCCCAGCAGCCCCAGTATTCCCAGCAGCAGCCTTACCCTCAGCAACAGCCTTACGCCGACCCTGGCCAGGACGACACGCAGCAGGCCTATACTCCTCCGCCGCAACAGGGCGGGCAACCCTTTGTTGCCGAGCAGCTTGAGCAGCTCGTCGCTCCCATCGCCCTCTATCCCGACGCGCTCATCGCGCAGATTCTGGCCGCCTCTACGTATCCCGCCCAGGTTGCCGCCGCTGACAACTGGATGCGCGGCCAGGGGTATGCCTCGCCCGATCAGATTGCCTACGGCGCCGACGCCCAGACCGGCTGGGACCCCAGCGTCAAAGCCCTCACCGCGTTTCCCCAGGTTCTTGACATGATGAACCGCGACCTGCGCTGGACCACCGATCTGGGCAACGCCTACTACAACCAGCCCCAGGATGTGCTGCAGACCATCCAGGTGATGCGCCAGCGCGCCGAGGACGCCGGATCCCTGCGAAGCACACCGCAGGAGGCAATCACATACGAGCAGGGCTACATCCAACTGGCGCCTCCGAATCCGCAAGTCGTCTACGTCCCCACCTACGACCCCTGGACCGTTTACGGCCAGCCGGTTCAGCCCTATCCGGGTTTTTCGTTTGGCGATGCGCTGGGCGCAATCGGATCGGTCCTTGGCGACGGCCTGCGCTACGGCGCCGGCATCGGCATGGCCGCGTTCAGCCATACCCCCTTTGGTTGGGCGGGATGGCTGCTGAACTGGCTCACCTCGTCCATCTTCTTCCACCAGTCGCCCTACTACTCGCAGAGCACCTCCGTAGCTCATTGGGGCAACGGGCGCGGCGGCTACTATGGATCGCAGACGGCCGGAATCAACCGCACACCCAACGGCTACAATCGCCCGCAGCAGGGCTATAACCGGTTCGGCAACCAGCCGGCAGCGCCTGCATTCACCCGCCCTCCGCTCCGGATGCCGGAGAATTACGCCTATAACCATGGTTACAGCCAGGGTGCGGAAGCGCCCAATCGGGGCTATGCGGGAAGTTACGTGCGCCCTGCCCTGCGGGACAACACGTACAACCGCCCACAGTCCCCCGTTGTCCAACCCGCCCGCCCGCAGACCTACGCCCGTTCCGGCGGCTATGGCAACGGCTTCTACTCGAACTCCCAACAGGCCTACGCCGCACGGCCCGCGGCCCCCTATGCCGGACAACAGTCATGGCGCGCGCCTGCCTCCACGTATGAGCGCAACGACTTTGCCCAGCACTCCTACGCCGAGCCCCGCACCTACGGCGGCGAGCGCGGCTATGAGCAGTCCTACGCCAGGCAGGAACACTCCGGCGGAATGCACATGTTCGGCGGGCACAGCGAGGAGCGCTTCCACGAATCCTACAAAGCTCCCAAGATGCCCAAAGCGCCCAAGGCCCCCAAGATGTCCGGCGGTGGCGGGCACCATGGTGGCGGAGGCCTATTCCACCACGGCCGCTGAGCGGAAGTCTCAAGCGCTGTTGTTCATCGCCCGCCCTGTTATATTTCCCTCGACGCAAAACCGCGTGAAAGTCCCGCGGCTGGGTGCCCCAGGCCTCGATTTTGAGACCTGGGATCCGTCGCCACAGCGAATTCAGTGAACCGGGGGAGTCAACCATGGAGTGGAGCGAGAGTTCGAGACGGTCGTTTTTGAAGCAAATCAGCGCCGCAGGCGCCCTGGCCATCACCGCGGCGAATGCTGAAGCCATGGCCTCGCCCACCCCGCAGGCAACTCCGCCCGCCGAATCTCCCCAGGCCGCCACCCGCGCCCAGCGCATGGCCTGGTGGCACGAGGCCAAATTCGGCATGTTCATTCACTGGGGTCTTTACTCCGTGATCGGCCAGCACGAGTGGGCCAAGGAGGTCGAGGGCATCCCGATTCCGCAATACGAGCTTCTCGCCAGGCAGTTCCACCCCAAGCCCAACGCCGCCCGCGACTGGGCACGCCTGGCCAAGGCTGCCGGCCAGAAGTACATGGTGATGACCACCAAGCACCACGAGGGCTTTTGCCACTGGGATACGAAGCTCACCGACTATTGCGCTCCCAAGCAGGGCCCAGGGCGCGACCTTGTGCGCGAGTTTGTCGACGCCGCACGCGCGGAGGGCCTCCGCGTGGGCTTCTACTACTCGCTCATGGACTGGCACCACCCCGATGGCGCCATCTGCAAGACCGATCTTGCCGCCCGCAAGCGCTTCGTCGATTACACCCACGGCCTGATCCGCGAGCTGATGACCAATTACGGCAAGATCGACATCCTCTGGTACGACGTCGATTGGCCGCTCAGCGCGCAGGAATGGGAGTCCGAGCGCATGAACAAAATGGTCTTCGAGCTGCAGCCGGAGATCATCGTGAACAACCGCAACGGCCTGGAAGGCGACTTCTCGACGCCGGAGCAGGAGGTCCGCGCCGCCAAATCCGGCCGCGAATGGGAATCCTGCATGACGCTGAACGACTCCTGGGGCTTCAACCGCGCAGACGACGCCTGGAAGACGCCCAAAACCGTTGTCGCGAACCTCGTCAACTGCGTGCGAGGCGGCGGCAATTACCTGCTCAATATCGGCCCCAAATCCGACGGGTCCATCCCGGAGGAGTCCGTCACCGTGCTTGAAACCGTCGGCAGGTGGCTCGAGACCAACTGCAAGGCCATCTACGGCGCCGACCGCGGCGACTTCAGTTGGAACGTCAACGCCAACTACACGCGCCGCGGCAACACGCTCTACATCCACCAGCAATTCTGGCCCGGCCACACCCCGGCGGCAGAGACGCTGAGCTTCTTTCAGCCGGAGGTTGTCATTGCCATCGGAGGGCTCAAGGCCAAGGCCAAGTCCGCGCGGCTGTTGAAGACCGGCGCGCCCGTGCAGTTTACCCAGGACGAGTGGGCGCTTCGCCTGACCGGCCTGCCGCTTGTGGCTCCCGACCAGCCCGCAACCGTGATTGAAGTCGAGTGCGACGCCGAGCCCGTCATCGACCACGACACCCCGCGCGCCCACTGGCCCAGGTACAAGGTGGGGGTCAGCTAGGTCGCCAGACTCGTTGACGCCATACCAGCTTCGTGTCGACGAGCAGCATACGAACGGACATCGGCGGGGGCCCCTTTATTGCGCTGGGTTCGAGTTCCCAGCATCCTTTGCGCCGCCTTTAGCACCCTTGGTACTGCCTGCCGCCGGTTGAGCAGCCCCCGTTCCGCCGGCTAGCGGTTTGGTAGCTGCCGGGGTGCTCGCCGCGGTGGCCGTTTGCGACTGCTGCGAATTACATGGCGTATTGAAGACCTTGCAAAAGACATCCATCAGGTTCAAGCCGACTCCCAACCTGTAGAAGTCCCGGTCCGGCTGCTGCGTCGGCAAAACTAGAACCTGGGGGTTGGGAATGGTGGGAACGTTCGACTGCACCACTCCAAGGTTGATTGTGGGCAAATCCTTGTTGGGTGCGATCTTGATCGAGGACGATCCAAAAATGTATAGGTACGAGGACAGGGTCCCAAGGGGAATCGGATATTGACCATCAAGGCGAAAGACCAATTTGTGAAGCTTTCCACCGGTGATGGTGTCGTCCTGCCCTAGAGTCGCATCCAGCATGCCCGCATATGGTGAGGGGCCTGCGGTCTTGGGCAGACTCACCTGCGAGAAGCGAACTCCTGCGCCGTATTTGGCCAAAAAGCCAGAGCGTTTCTGCTGGGTGTAGGCCACGTAGTTGTATGGCATTTGGGACGCAGGGTTCTCCAGGCAAGTTGGGGGGGTAAGGCCGTTGCCGGATGTCAATGGGGGAGGGGAGCTCATTTGGTTGATATTGCCGATCAGATTGGCGCAGTCCGTCGTATTAGGGGCTGGTGCGTTGAAGATGGTGGGGTTGGCTGTACTCAGTGGAGTGGTCTCCCCTAGGTCCCCTATAAGGCTGAAACGGGTTGTATACGCAGGTCCATCGTGCTGTCTTAGCCGCCATTCCGGCCCCAACACGTAGTCAGTCACTGCGCCTACACTGCTTAAGCTTGATTGGGTGATTTGCCCGGTCGGATTGGCAATTGTCGCGACAATGTTTGGCGCCGACTGCTGCGGAGCGCTCAGCAATCGCACTCTGCCCCACAACGACCACGACCCGTGTTTGCTGCCCAGGTAGCCGCTGCGGATAAAGGCGCTAACGAAGGCATTGGTTTCAATGTCGTCTGAACTGTAAGCTGATTGCTCAGCGCCTGCTATGAATGAAGAGAATGGGCCATTGAAGCGGGGTCCCACATCCTTGCTTTCGATTGGCAGCCCATACTTTCTAGCCTGCCCATTGAAACTCGTTGTAAAACCCTGGGCAACCAAACTATTTCCGCCTTTGACGGCGGCCGGGAGCGATGCGCGAAAATTCCCGTTGCTATCCACTTCCGCCACCGCCACCTCAAGGTCGTTCGGCTGCTCATTGGCCACCGAATGCGAATCCAGGCAGATGCGCACAAAGGTTGCCGTCGGGATACCGTCCTTACTCAATGGAACGGTCCCGGTCACAGAGTCACCGCCAGGGGCAGGGACGCTCGCAAGTGTGGGCTCCCCGACTTGGAGGTCGGTGATCGCTGAAGAACAGGTGCCGGTGACCACCACATCGGAAAAGCGCCCATACTTTTTGGATTCAATTGCTTGCGCCACAACAACAGATCCCGCCGCAAGCGTCGGAATCGGCACGCCCGAAAATGCTCCACCCCCAATCTGCGCCGGCGCTCCCGACTGGAAGCCATCTACGCAGATGCGCACACTCCCTGTGACATCCTTCGGCGCTCGGCCGCTGAAAGCAGTATCGCCTTTCTTGATCGCATCAAGCGTCGGCGCTCCGATCGTCGAGTCCACGGCATCGCGGTCGCACTCGCCCGCGATGGCAGCCTCGCTCACGGGCCCATACACCGGCGAACCCGTCGCCGAGGTTGTAATCCACTGCGCCACAATGCGCTGCCCCGCCGCAATGGGCTTCTTCATGGTCGAGGGCACCGTCGATTTCTTGTCAGAACCTACTAAGGTGACGGTGAACTCCCCTGATGCATCGAGCGCTGCCGGTGAACCAATCTGCGTAAAGATGTCCCTTCCGTCAGCTCCGACAACAGCCACGCAGACCTGGACAGTGCCGTCCTTCTCCCCAGGGACCTTGCCACTGATGGCGTCACCGGCGATCCCGGTGACTGAGCCCGAGGTCGGGTCAATGTCCACGGCGCCCAACTCGGCAGTGGATTTCGAGGAATCCACTTGAGCCACGCAGTTAGTCGGGCCGGCGGGCGCAGCCGGGGCCTGCTGGCCGCCGCCACCGCCTTCGTTCGCGCCGGCTGTCTCGGTCGTCGCTCCAACCTTGCCCGCATCGGAAGACCCCGTCGCTCCGGTTTTAGGAGTATCGGTTTTACGGGGCTTGGGTCCGCCCGGTGCAGCAGCTGGCGGGATCCGTTCGGCTTTCTGCCCCGGAGGCGGAGGTTGCGTGACAGGAGTTTGAGGAGCCACAGGCGCCGTCGGCGGGTTAGTCTTTACCACGACCGACGAGGCCGTTTGAGCCACTGTTGTCTTCCCGTCTGTTACGTGCAGGACATACTGTTGCGGAGTGCACGCGGCAGAGCCGTTTTGGTCGTTTACGGCCACTGTGAAACTGTAGGTCCCTTGACACTTTTCCGACGCCGTCCCGCTTATGATCCCGGTTGCCGGCGAGAGCCGAAGGCAAGACGGCAATGCACCGCCTTCAATCACGAAAGTGAACGGACTGTAGCCGTCCAGCCTCATGGAAAGTTGCACACTGTACTGCTTCCCGAAAACCGCATCGGCGAGCGCGGTTTGAGCCTGCGCGAACACGGGGTTGGGCACGGAGGCAACTAGGGCAAACAGTGAGAATAATCGGACAAGTCGGCTGACCATGACTACCTCCCGCTTTCTTGACGGTGAAGTTGAGTCCATTCAGAGCGGACAAGAGGCAAAGCTCCAGCGATCCGCTGATTCCTGAGGGTAATCTAGGGGGCAATATACATTGACTCCAAAGAAAATGAAATAGGATATTATGTGTTTATCAACTGATAAATGCCCGTGAAACTTCGCGCCCCAGAGCTAGTTATGCCGCGTCAACTCACTGACCTCATCTGCTAGCCTTTTCGGGTGCCCGACTCCTTCACCACCGCCCGCCTTCGCCTCCGCCGCTGGCGTGCAGCGGACCGCGAGCCCTTTCGAGCAATCAACGCCGATCCGCGGGTGATGGAGTTCTTCCCGTCTACGCTCACGGCGGAAGAAACAGACCTGATGATCGCGCGCATCGAGGAGCACTTTGAACGGCATGGATTTGGGCTGTACGCAGCCGAGCTGGTCGAAACCAGGACCTTCATCGGGTTCATCGGGCTGAACATCCCTACCTTCGACGTCCCTTTCATGCCCGCGGTCGAGATCGGCTGGCGGCTGGCCTTCGATTCATGGGGTCGAGGGCTGGCGAGCGAAGGCGCCCGCGCCGTGGTCCGCTGCGCCTTTGACACGCTCCGGCTTCCCAACCTGGTTGCTTTCACGGTCCCGGCCAATCTCCGCTCGCGCCGCGTGATGGAAAAGATCGGCATGGTCCACGACCCTTCCAGCGACTTCGACCACCCCCGCCTGCCGGAAGGCCATCTATTGCGCCGCCACGTCCTCTACCGCCTCAGCGCGCCCGGGCCTGACTCCTAACCCCTAACCCCTGCTCTTCAAGCACCGTATCCGCCACCAGCGCCGCCTCAACCGCCGAACGCACCTGGTGGACCCGCGCCACGGAAGCGCCATGCAGGATAGCCGCTACCATGGCCGCCACGCTGGCCGTCTCCCGCGCCTCCACCGGCGCAATCGCACCGCCATGGAGCGGCGCTAGCACCCTCCCCAGGAAGGACTTGCGGCTGACCCCAGCCAGCAGAGGCCTGCCTAGAGATAGAAACTCCGCCTGCCGGGCCAGCAGCACGAAGTTCTCACCGCCGCGCTTCCCAAAGCCGTAGCCGGGATCCAGAACGATTGCCTCGGGAGCGATCCCAACGCTGCGCGCCTTGTGCAGGCTTGCTTCCAGTCCCGCTCGCACCGATTCGAGCAGTGCGTCCGGCCCAAGTTGGGCCTGCGTACCCCACTCCTCCGGCCTTCCCCGGGTGTGCATCAACACCACTCCGCACCCGGCATCCGCGCAAACGGAACTCAGCCCGGAATCCCAGGAAAAGCCGCTCACGTCGTTCACGATCTCGGCCCCCGCCGCGAGCGCGGCACGCGCCGTGGAAGCCTTATACGTATCGACAGAGATCATTGCTTCCGGACGGCGCTTGAGGATTCCTTCCAGCACCGGCAGCAGCCGTGCCTGTTCCTCGCCCGCGCTCACCGTGGGAGCAGAGTCAGCTCCGACGGTCCCGCCCGCTCTCGACCCCGGCCGGGTGCTCTCCGCTCCCAGGTCCAGCAGGTCCGCACCCTCGTCCAGCAATTGCATGGCGCGGGCCACGGCGTTCTCGTGGCTAAAGAACAGCCCCCCGTCGCTGAACGAGTCCGGCGTAATATTCACCACGCCCATGATCAGCGTCCGCCGCCCCAGTTCGAGCGTGCGGCTGCGCAGTTTCCAAGGCGTAACGGCTCGCATGAATGATCCAGCCTCAGTCACTTTTTCCCGGATGCCTCCTTGCAGTGCGCGCAGACCACCGATGGCGGTAGAGCATTGTTCATGAATTCCCGGCCTGCGCCCGTCTTGAAACTTCCGGAGCTGAAGCCCGCGTTGCCACTGCGTGCTTTATGAGGGTTTGAAACCCCCGCCTCCCTCTGTTTCGAGTTTTCCCGTAAACAGCGAAGTCGCGCCCTGATACAAGGCGGTGTCTGCAACACTCTCGAACCGCATCGGCCCCTTCCATGGTACTCCGTGGCGTGATTCCATCCTGCTAAACTCCGTGCATGCACCCCAGCCGGCGAATCCCCACGCTTCTTTTGGCAGCCGCACTGCTCACCATCAGTCTCCATCCGCAGACCCACACACGCGCCGTCAAGCCCGCCACTCCAGCAGCCGGCCAGCTTGCGGACAAGGTTCAGGCCATCCTCGCCGATCCCGCTCTCAGCCATGCCGAATTCGGCGTCAGCGTCAAGACCCTTGACGGCCAGGTCGTCTACGGCTTCAACGACGGCAAGCTCTTCACGCCAGCTTCGAACGCGAAGCTCGCTACCACTGCTACGGCATACGCCCTGCTGCCCGTCCAGGACCTGACATGGACCACCAACATCGTGGCCGATGGCGTGATTGACCCGCAGGGCGTACTCCACGGCGACATCGTTATTCTCGGCTGCGGCGACCCAACCCTCAGCGCGCGCCATTACCCCTACCGTCCGCCGCAGGCTGCGCAGGCCGCCGCAGCCCCTGCCCCGGCCACGCCCACGGCCGCAACGCAGCCCGCTCCCGAGGCGCCCACTGAGACGGAGAAGCCCGCGAAAGCCATGGATGTTCTCGATCTGCTCGCCGAGCAGGTGGAGCAAGCGGGCGTTCGCACGGTGGAAGGAAGCGTGGTCGGCGACGACAGCTTCTTCGTCGACGAGCCGTACGGCGTCTCCTGGAGCTGGGACGACCTGCAATGGAGCTACGGCGCTCCGGTATCCGCTCTCAGCTTTGCCGACAACACCATCGAGCTCAACATCACCGCCGATCCGGCTTCTCCCAGCGCGACCATCGCTTCGTGGACTCCAGACGTGGACTACTACACGCTGGAAAACAACATGGCCCCCACCCCCGCCGATCAGCCGGCTCATCCTGGCCTCAATCGCCGCCCAGGTTCTCTGTTGGTCCGCGCATGGGGCACGGCTCCTGCCAACGGCCTTCATACCGGCATGGCAGTCGAGGATCCCGCCGAGTTCACCGCCGCGGCTTTCAAGCAGGCGTTGCTAGGCCGTGGGGTCCAGGTCACCGGCCAGGCCGTCTCCCGGCACAAGTACTCAGTGGGCACCGCCGAATTCAGCGACGAACGCTCGCAGCCGATCAGGCTGAACTTTTTGGAACTGGAGCACGTGGTTGCCCCGCTTGAAGGCCGCCGCGCCCTTGCCACGCATGTTTCCGTTCCCCTCGCGCAGGACATCACTGTCACCAACAAGACCAGCCAGAACCTCCACGCCGAGCTGCTCCTGCGCCTGCTCGGCAACCTCTTCGGCACCGACGGTAGCTTTGCCCAGGGCTCGCGCGTGGTGCGCCAGTTTCTGCTGGATGCAGGCGTAAAGGACGAGGACTTTTTCTTCTACGATGGCTCCGGCATGAGCCCAGACGACCGCGTGGCTCCCCGCGCCTACGCGCAACTGCTCAGCTATGCCTCGCGCACGGAGTGGGGCAAAGCCTGGCGCGATTCCTTTCCCATCGCCGGCGTTGACGGCACGCTCGTCAACCGCTTCAAAGACTCTCCGCTCAAAGGCCGCTTGTGGGCCAAGACGGGCACGCTCAGTGAAAGCAATGCACTCAGCGGCTATTTGACCTCGGCCAGCGGAAAGACGCTCGCGTTCTCCATCATGGTCAACGGACACAAGCCCGGCAGCAACGCTGAATTGCAGGCCATCGACCGCATCGCCGAAGCTATTGCCGCTGCGGAGTAGTGTGAACCGGTCCCGGGCCTTGTATCATCGGAGCGAGATGCGTACGCCCTTTTTCTCAGCTTTCATTTCCCTGCTGGCATGTGGGTTGGTCCTTTCCGGCTGCCGGCCGCTGCCGCCCTCGAAGCCTTCGTCGCTCTGGACACCCGAAGAGGCCAGGGGAGCAGCGGTCTACCATCAGAAGTGTGCCAAGTGCCACCGTCCCAATGACACCCATCCGCTCAACGGCCCCGGCCTGCAGGCGCTCACCAAGGTCAAAGCCATGCCCTCCGGCACGCCGCCTACCGACGAGCGCATGACCTATGTGATTCTCCACGGCCGCAACATGATGCCGGGCACGCAGCTCAGCGATGAGCAATTGAGCGATCTGCTGGCCTATCTGCATACCCTATGACGAACGAGCCCGCCACCAACCAGGCCGGCAAAGGCCACTCGGCGCGTGCCGATCTGCTTCGGCTTCCGGGCCTGGCCGCCATCAGCCTCTATCTCCTCGTTCTGGCCGGGGTCATCATTCTGGGTGTGGTCGGCGGGCAGCATTATCCGCCGCTGTTTCTCTTCTTTGCTGCCGGATTCATCACTGCAAGCGGCGGCCTGCTCATGCTGTTCCGCTGGGCCTGGGCGCTGGCGCTGGCTGCCGTCTTCCTGCTGGTGGTCTATAACCTGTGGATCTTCTCCAGCCTGCACCAGGGAGCCGCCGTCGTCCAGGGATTGCTCAACCTGGTCTTCTTCCTTTACCTGATCCGTACCGAGGTGCGCGAGAAGCTGAGGTAATCCACTACCAGAGCGTTTTGCAGACATTCGCGTCGCGGATTCCCTGGTCGTGGGTGATCAAGAAACAATCGCGAACGAGCGCGGTGGCAGCGATGATGCGGTCGAGAGGATCGCCATGGAACGGGTCGGGGAGCTGAGCTGCGCAAACAGCGACCTCGCCTGTCAACGGAACGAGTTCAAGCCTGGCCTCAATCGCGACAATGAACTTTGCGGTCGGCGAGTTCAGAAGGAGTCTTTTGCGGTTCGCCGCGTACGCAATCTCGTACAACGAGACTGGCGAATACCCGATCCCCTCTCCCCCGATGCGGGCCTGCGTAATTGCATTGCGGGCTCTGCTCGACAGTCGCTCTTGATCCGTCAGCAGCCACATGACTACGTGCGTGTCGAGGAGGATCATTCCGCAGGATCCGGAGACCAATCTTCCTTCAGGTGGTCCCACTCCTCCCGCGGTATGAAAGGCTCTTCTGGGTCGATCGTCTCGCCCGGCACGGAAAGGAAGCCACGCAGACAGCCGAAGATAGCCTCCGGGCTCTCCTTTTCTGTCTCGTCCGCCATCGGCGCCAGGCGTGCTACCGGCTTGCCCCGCTTCGTCACCACAACCGCCTCGCCAGTGGCCTGCACCTCATCCATAAGGGCAAGGCACTTGGCCTTGAACTCGCCTGCCGGAATGGTCCGCATGGGGTCGACTCCTTATGGTCAGATGTTCATGACCATGGTCATTCTATCATGGTCATGAAAGCCACGCCGCTTTCAGCCTTGTCTATGAGCCACAAAATGTTACTCTTTTGCCCATGCTGCGCACACCTTCCCGCCTCATTCTCTGTCTCGCGCTTGCCCTTGCCGCAACCCATCCCGCTTCCGCCGCCGATGCGCCTAAAAAGCGCGCTATCTCGCTCGACGACCTGGCCCGTTTCCAGCGCGTTGGAGCTCCAGTCGTCTCGCCCGAGGGCGATTGGGTGGCCTACACCGTCAGTCAAACCGACACCAAGGAAGACAAGGGGCAGACCCACCTATGGATGGTCAAGTGGGATGGGTCAGTCCGGCTCCAGCTTACCTTCGGCAAGGAGGGCGCGTCTTCGTCGCGCTTCAGCCCCGACGGAAAGTACATCAGCTTTCTCTCTTCGCGTCCCGGTCCCGCCAAGGGAGCGCAGGTCTGGGTCCTGGACCGGCGCGGTGGTGAAGCCGAGCAGTTGACCGCCATCACCGACCAGGATCTCGAAGGGTACAGTTGGTCCCCTGACTCAAAGAAACTGTTGCTTTCTCTCTCTCCAAAATCCGAACCCGACGCCGAGGAAGGCAAACCACCCGTTCCGCCCAAGCCGATTGTCATCGATCGCTACCACTTCAAGCAGGATATTCAGGGCTACCTCCGCGACGACGCGTGGACCTCGCTCTACCTCTACGACCTGGCGACCAAAAAGGCCGAAAAGCTAACAACCGCCAAGAACGTGCAGGAAGAAGACGCTGTCTGGTCGCCCGACGGCGCGTGGGTCGCGTTCGCCAGCAATCAGGATCCCGATCCCGACCGCTCGAACAACACCGACGTCTTTGTGGTTGCTGCAAAGGCAGGTTCGGCGGCCCGTAAGCTCACCACCTGGATCGGGCCGGACGATGGCCGAGTGGCCTGGTCGCCCGATTCCAAATCCATCGCCTACACCCAGGGCGCCGAATTGAAGCTCCTGGAATACTCGCAGGCTCGCCCGGCGGTCGTGACTCTCGATGGCAAAGTAAGTTATCCAGCCGCCCAGCTCGACCGCAGCGTTCGCGAGCCAATTTACTCATCCGACGGACGCCTGAGTTATCTCGTTGCCGACGATCGCAACCAATATCCGGCAGAGATGGAGCTGGCCGGAGCCGGAGACAAGCGCCTGCTGGCACAGCAGGGCGCCGTGATGGCCTGGGACGAAGCGGCGGGCCACACGGCTGTGCTGTACACCAACGACAGCGAACCCTCTGAAATCTACGCCCTGGAAAACGGTGCACTGCGCAAGCTCACCACGCATAACGATGCGCTGATGGCCGAACTGAATCTGGTGCCGACCGAGGATGTTGAGTTCAAGAGCAAAGACGGCACCGATGTCCATGGCCTGCTGACGCGTCCGGCCGATTTCAAGGCGGGCATGCCGGTTCCGATGATCCTCTTCATTCACGGCGGTCCCAACGGACAGGACGAGCATGCCTTTGACTTTCTGCGCCAATGGGCGGCTACCAAAGGCTACGCGGAGCTGAACGTGAACTACCGCGGCAGTTCCGGCCGCGGCCAGGACTATTCGAAGGCCATCGCTGCCGACTGGGGACATCTGGAAGTCGAGGACCTGCTGGCCGGAGTGGACAAGGCTGTGGCCATGGGCGTAGCCGACCCGAACAAACTGGCGGTTACAGGCTGGAGCTATGGCGGCATTCTCACCGACTACACCACCGCCAGCACCGATCGCTTCAAAGCGGCCATCAGCGGCGCGGGTGTTGCAGCGCCCATGTCGTTTTACGGCGACGACCAGTACATTCTCCAATACGACAACGAACTCGGGCCGCCGTGGAAGAACCTGCAGCTCTATCTCAAGATGAGTTATCCCTTCCTCGAAATCGATAAGCGCATCCATACGCCCATGCTCTTCATGGGCGGCACTTCAGACATGAATGTTCCTCTTCTCGGCGGCGAACAGATGTACCAGGCGCTGCGCTCGCTGGGCCGGCCGACCGAGTTGGTCGTCTACCCCGGCCAGTTCCACGGCTTCACCCGCCCGAGCTACATCCGCGACCGCTATGAGCGCTGGCTGGCCTGGTGGGATAAGTACCTCAAATCGGCGCCCACTCCTGCTCCGGCGCCTGCGCCGGAGACCAGGAGATAAGGAGTCATCGCCCAGACACAGAAGTGTTCTTCAGGAGCAAGATCCCATGAAGCTGATTTTCATCTACGGCTTGCCGGCGTCCGGCAAACTCACGGTTGCCCAGGAGCTTGTAGCCATCACCGGCTACAAGCTCTTCCACAATCATCAGGTCGTGGATTTGCTGCTTTCCGTTTTCGAATTCGGCAGTCCTGAATTCGTCGCGCTGCGTGAGGAGATGTGGCTCTCTATCTTCGACCAGGCCTGCCGCAGCCAGTTGCCCGGCATGATCTTTACCTTCGCGCCGGAAGCCACCGTTCGCCCTGTCTTTATTGACAAGGCGATCAGCACCGTGGCTGCTGCGGGCGCCGAACTGGACTTCATCGAATTGACCTGTCCGCTCCCGGAGTTGAAGCGGCGCATGGGCGGCCTGTCGAGACTGCAGTACAGGAAGCTGACGTCTGTTCCGCTCTTCGAGCAACTCTACGGAGAAGGCAGCTTCGACGCAAGCTACATGCCCACGCCAAAGCTCTCCATTGATACCAGTCTCGGCTCGCCCGCGCGCGCGGCGTTGCAGATTGCACGGGCGCTCGAACTGCTCCCCGTGAGGAAACTCTGAGAGCGTTACGGCAGAGTTGCTGAGTTAACCGCCGCCTGCGCCAGTTACTGGCACAAGCTCTTCAGCTTATCGAACGGCTTGGGCTTGAACGGCGGGTACTTCAAGTGCCGTGAATCCATGAACTGATCGGGCAGCGTGCCGCCATACTTCAACGCCGCATCCGGGTCCATTGCGTAAGCAGGGTCCTGTTCCACTTCCGGCAGGGTTGAAAAGCTGAATCCCTCGGCGCGGAGTTGGTCAATCAGGCTGGGAAGCATGAGCGTGGTGAAGGCTGTCGCGTGCAGCAATATCACGTTGGGAATCTCGTGCCCGAACGCGATCCGCTGCTCCTCGCGTCCCAGCCGGATATACTCCGCCGCTGTCTCCAGGTAACTCTGCTTCAGCCAGTCGATGGCGGCTTCATCCTGCTTGGCAACGCAGCGACCATAGGCGTCGTTCCAGGCGTAATCCTCAAAATCCAAGCTCACCTGCGCCACGCGGTAGCCATGATCCTTCAAATACGCCCGCACCGCCCGCCGTTTCTCCAGCGTGTCACCCTCCCAAAGGAAGGGGTAACGGAACCATTGCCAGTCGCGCGTTCCGGCATACGCAGCCAGCGCCGGCTCGTTCAGCGCAATCTCGTTCTCGAACGCCTCTGCCGTGTTGCTGGTGAGCGACATATGCGACCAGGTGTGGCTGCCGATATTCATCCCCGCGTCCACCCACGTGCGCAGAGCCTGCTGCCCATCTGGATCGTTCACCAACTTGACGGCATTTACAAACCCATAGGTGCCTTCCAGATGGTTGGCCTTCAACTCTGCTGCGAGCCGGGTAGCGATTTTGGTCCGATTCTCACCCGGAGGCAGGCTCCCCGCCGCAGGCAAATCGTCAAAGGTCAACGCAACCACGGGATGCGGATCGAGGCCGCCTGCGGGAACCTGCCCCGCCGCCGGCTCTGTAGCGTCATGGGAAGATTGCCCCGCCTGCGCACCCATTGGTCCCAGCAGCGCCAGGCCCAAAGCCACCAACACGCACATTGACCAACGTCTCATTGCAATTCCCATCGGCACCTCGTCCGCCCTAAGTCTATCTTGCTGCGCATGGACCATTCCGCCGCGCTCGCCCGTGCCGGAACCACCTCGATTCCACTCCGTCTACAATGAGAAGTGTGATGGACCTGGTTCAGATTGCCCCGGCGCAGAGAGTTCCCGCTCCCAAGCCCGAATGGCTCAAGGCGCGCGCCCCCATGGGCGAGAACTTCCACGATCTCAAGCGCCTGGCGCGCTCGCTCAATTTGCACACCGTCTGCGAGAGCGCCCACTGCCCCAACATTGGCGAGTGCTGGCACCACAAAACCGCGACCTTCATGATGCTCGGCAATCTGTGTACGCGCCGCTGCGGCTTCTGTGCCGTGCCCAAGGGCCGGCCGGAGCCCATCGACTTCGACGAGCCGCGGAGGATCGCGGAGGCAGTGGTCAAGTTAGGGCTTCTCCACGCAGTCGTCACCAGCGTCAATCGCGACGACGATCTCATCGGTGGCGCGCGCGTCTTCGCTATGGTCATTGAGGAGATTCGCCGCCAGGCTCCCGGTTGCCGCGTCGAAGTCCTCATCCCCGATTTTCAGGGCAACCCGGAAGCGATCCGAATCGTGGTGGAAGCGCGGCCCGAGGTGCTCAACCACAACACAGAATCAGTCCCGCGCCTCTATCGGGTGGTGCGCTCCGGCGCGCGCTACGAGCGGACGCTCGAGCTGTTGCGCTACTGCAAGGAGTTAAGGCCCGAAGGGGTCACCAAGTCCGGTGTCATGGTGGGCCTGGGCGAGGAAACATCGGAGTTGCTGCAAGTCTTTCGCGACCTCGCTTCCGTCCACTGCGACATCCTCACCATCGGCCAATACCTGCGCCCCTCGCGCGACCACCTGCCCATGGCCCGGCTCTACACCCCGCGCGAGTTTGCCGAACTCAAAACGGAGGCGCTGAAGATGGGCTTTCGACACGTGGAGTCGGGACCGCTGGTCCGCTCCAGCTACCATGCGCATGAGCAGGCGGCTTCCACCGGGCTTTCCGTCGTGGTGTAACGGTTCCCACCTGCATGCGGCAGTTCGATTTCGCACCCAGCATTGGCCCCCTCCCACCCCGGCGGTTCCGTTAATATATTGTTTTGATGTAAAGAGGACGAACAAGATGGCAGTCTCAGTCATGGCCGGTATTCCGGCGCTCAAAGAACTTTCAGCCGATCTCAAGCGGCGCATGGACCAGGCCGTGGCGACATTTCAGGCCAACCTGGCCTCCACGCGCACCGGCCGGGCCAGCGTGCACATGCTCGACCAGGTCAAGGTGGAGTACTACGGCACTCACATGCCCATCAACCAGCTCGCCCAGGTGTCTACGCCCGAGGCGCAGCTCATCCTCATCTCCCCCTTCGACCCCACCGTGATCAAGGAGATTGAGCGGACCCTGCAGGCCGCCGACCTCGGCCTCAATCCGCAGAACGACGGCAAGGTGATCCGCGTTCCCGTGCCGCCCATGACCGAGGAGCGCCGCCGCGATGTCTGCAAGCACCTCAACAAGGTGCT